>JBILFK010000093.1:0-6425 GCA_044351685.1 Rickettsiales bacterium
CGTGTACCAAAGCAATCTGATACAACAACGTTAGTGAATTGCCGCTGAACCCGATATCGCCTTCGAGAGGGCGTGATGGTTTTTGATTTCTTATTTCTGCAAATCGCTTTATAAAACCGCATGGGCTTACCGCACTCCTCTGCGAATCTTCCGCGTATCCTGAAGCGTTTTATCGCCACTGAATCGAGTGGTGGGTTGGTGATGCTGCTTGCCGCAGCACTGGCACTGATTGCCGCCAATAGCGGTGCCCACCAAGCATACCACGCATTCATTTCAGCGCCGATTACCTTTTCGTTTGGCAGTATGGCCGCCAGTGAATCGCTCGCGCATTGGGTCAAAGATATTGGCATGGTGTTTTTTTTCCTGCTGGTGGGGCTGGAATTAAAACGCGAATTCACCGAAGGTTTTTTGGCCAAGCGCGCGCAGATTTTTTTGCCGCTGATTGCCGCCGCCGCAGGCATGCTGCTGCCCGCGCTGATTTTTCTGGCTATCACCGCTGGCACACCGGAATATGCCTCTGGCTGGGCAATTCCGGCGGCGACTGATATTGCCTTTGCGCTTTGCGTGCTTACCTTGTGCGGCAAACATTTGCCGCCATCGATCAAAATTTTCTTACTGGCGATTGCGATTTTCGATGATGTCGGCGCCATTCTGATTATCGCGTTATTTTATAGTAACACGCTCATGCTGTTACCATTGCTGCTTGCAGTGCTTGGCATTGCTGCGCTGTATGCACTTCAGCGCGCACAAATCACGCAGCTTTGGCCATATATGGTGGTGGGGGTGTTTTTGTGGTTCTGCCTGTATCATGGTGGGGTGCATACCACGGTTGCAGGTGTAGTGGTGGGGCTGATGATACCAATGCGCGATAGCAAAAAATCGCATGATTCGCCGGTGAATCGCGCCATTCATTTTCTACATCCGTGGGTGAGTTTTCTGGTGCTGCCCTTATTTGCATTCACGGCGGCGGGGGTGAGTTTTCACGATATTCGCCTTGCCGATATGCTGCACCCGGTGCCGCTGGGCATTGCGCTGGCGCTATTTTTTGGCAAGCAAATCGGCATTTTTGGCGCGAGCTTTTTGGCAATTAAACTGCGGTTAGCCACGTTGCCTAACGATGCGCGCTGGGCGCATCTGTACGGCGTATCGATTATCGCCGGGGTGGGTTTCACCATGAGCTTGTTTATCGGCGCCTTAGCCTACGATAGCAATGCACTGCAGAACGAAGTGAAGCTTGGCGTAATCGCCGGCTCGCTGCTTTCGAGCGTGTGGGGTGCCATTGTGCTTCGTTTAGCGCGGCGTTAGTTAGCGCCAGATTAACAGGCTGGAGCCATGATACAGTTGAAAGACACATCTGAAAGTTGAACGCAAACTTGTTTCAGAAGACCACCGTTATCTATATAAACTGTAGTATTATAGCTCATATTGATTGTCCTTTATTCTCCAATTTTTGTAGTAAAAATTGAAATTTTTTCATCTGTCTTTGAAGAAGGGCTGATTATTAAAAAGACTTTTACGGCGATTGGTTTATCATTATCACATCCTAAAATTTTCCTAGCTAGCAGCAGTTCGCCTGACATGATTCCGGGTATTGGAGCGTGTGATTCCTTTTGTTGATTTGATATATCTTGTTTCGTAGGAAAATTTAGGCATGGCTCTCTAACTATATAGCCAATTCTTTTTGCTATACTTGCTTCTGAAAGCGCTATTTTATCAACTTGTAGTACAATGCATTTTTCAAAAACCCACCATCTGCAAAGATCATAAAACTTTGCTGCTAGCGGCATGACTACTAAGCATTGGAGATTCAGAACCCTATCGATAGATGAGCAGCTTTTGGAAAGTGAGGATGTGTAATCATCAGAAACAGCGTAGAGTTTTTGAAAATTTTCAACACCCGCAAACCCTATTTGAATGGCGCTGGCCATCGCATTATTTCTATGCCCTATAGTAACTTCATTGAAATCTTGCATTAATAGCAAAGCAAGGTAAGCGACCATGCATGCAGCAATCACCCAAATGGTATTTTTCTTCATAATCCCTCTTAGGTTTGATGCGCAGTGGCGCGGGAAGTGGGGTGACAGGATTTTTTTGTTTTTGCAGCAGTGATTTCGCTCGTGATACAAACCCTATCATGCTGCATGCGCGATGCAATCAGCTTCACTGTGCGTATTGGGTGCTTACTGGATAGGGTATGAAAGGGCAGCTAATGCGATAAGCTATTGAAGAAACTGGAGCGGGTGAAGAGATTCGAACTCTCGACATCAACCTTGGCAAGGTTGCACTCTACCCCTGAGCTACACCCGCATCCGTTGCAAGCTGTCTGAGCATTCTCAGCAGCGAGGCGGAAACATACGCAGCGAAATTGAAATTGCAAGAAGGTTTTTACAGCGCGCCGCCGATTAGCAGGCAGAAAGCCAAAAACGCAAGGTTTTGCTTGCGAAAACCTGTGTGCGCTTTATGAGTAAGCCTTCTGCTATAACCCCTCTGCCTGTTGTGGTGCTTCACTATGCATACCGGAAAGCCGGATAGTTCACTGCTTGAAATGCTGGTATGCCCTATCAGCAAGCTGCCGCTTGTCTATGATGTGGCCGCATCGGAGCTGGTTTCACTAAGCGCGGGGCTGGCCTACCCGATTCGCGATGGTATTCCGGTGATGCTGCCCGAAGAAGCCCGAAAAATAGAACAAAAATAACGCACGCAGCACTTGAACCTGTCGCGCAAATCCGTTAGAAAAGCGGCTCAAAAATCTATAAAAAATCTGGTGGCACTGACCAAACCAGAAAATCTCGAGGCAAAGCATGTTCGAATTGATATTCGTTAAGGGCGGTTGGGTTATGGTGCCGATTGTGGCGCTTTCCATTTACGCACTCGCTATTATCTTTTTCAAAATCTATCAGTTTTCGCGCGGTGGCTTGTTTAATCTGCGCTTTATGGATAGCGCGATGGGCCATATTAAGCAGGGCGAACTTTCGCAGGCCGGGCAGGTGCTCGCCAAAGAAAAAGGGCCAGTGGCGCGCATCATGCGAGTTTCCATTGAATGCCTGATGAACCGCGATATGTCGATGAAAAGCCGCGAATCGGAAATTGCCCGCGTGGGCAGTTCGGAACTGCGCTACCTGGAATCGTATCTGCGTGGCCTCGAGATGACCTACACCATCGCACCACTCATGGGGCTGATGGGCACCGTGATAGGGATGATTAACGCATTCACCCGCCTTTCAGAATCGGGTAGCAGGGTAGACCCTTCGATGCTTGCCGGCGGTATCTGGGAAGCGCTGATTAACACCGCAGGCGGCCTTGCAGTGGCAGTGCCGGCGCTTGCCGCCTATTATATTTTCGATAGCATTATCGAACGTGTACGCGCCACCATGCGCGACGTGACGGTGCAGGTGTTAGCGCTTGAAGATGCCTTCAAACGCAACGAAAAAGAGCAAGAACGCCGTGTGCGCATGGAAGAAGAAAAAGCCCAGCGCAACTTATTTGAACAATACGAACAGCAGCACCATGTGCCAGCACCACAGCCTGTGGCGGCAACAGAACCAGTCGCCGTTGCAGCGGTAGAAGCAGTAACATCGCCTGTAGAGCAGGTGGTGGTGGCACCCGCACCTGTGCCACAAGCACCCCCAGCGCCAGCCCCTGCGGCGAAGGCGGCTGCACCCGCCTCACGCCAAGCGGCGCCTGCACCCGCACCTGCGCCTGCAAGGCCAGCCACCGCACGCCGCGTGCGCATGGCGGCGGCACCACAGCAAGCCATTGCCGAATTGCCTGCGCAGGCTGCCGAAGCCAGCGAAGAACTATCGGCCGAAAAAATTACCGGTGCACGCAGCGCGCCGCAAAGCACCTCGACACTGCATCTGTTAAGCCCGACCTACAATAAATTCTAAGGTTCGCCCGCCATGATCGAATTCGCCCGCAGGCCACGCCACGCTCGTGATCCCGACCTTACGCCGCTTGTTGATATTGTATTCAAGCTGGTGCTGTTTTTCATGCTGACCTCGAGCTTTGTCGCTTCAGAATCGATGGAGCTGAACCTGCCAGGCAAAGGCGCACCACCCGCGCAAACCACCAGTGAAGTGATGCGTATTCAGATTGTTTCGAGCGGCCATGTGATGGTCGATGGTGCTGCCGTAAGCCGTGAAGGGCTTGAGCAAACCATCACCTCGCGCATTCAGGCGGCGCCCGATGTGAAAATTGCCATTTTCACGACCCCCGGCGTTAGCGTGCAGCAATTGGTAAGCGTGATGGATATGGTGTATCTGCTGGGCGGCCTGAACGTGCAGGTGGATAGATTGGAATACCCCACCGAATCACCACCCGGAGCCGTGTGATGATGGAAATTGAATTTCATCGCCGCGCGCGCCGCATTCGCCCCATCAATGTCATTTCGCTCATTGATGTGATGTTCGTGTTGATTCTGTTCTTCCTGATGACCGGCCATATGGAAAAATTCTCACCCGTGAATGTGGAATTACCCGTCGCCGATTCCGGCCAGTTGCTCGATGAAGGGCCAGTGACGATTCTGCTCGGAAAATACGATGAAATTTTGATGAACGATGAATATGTCGATGCCAGCCAGCTTGGCGAAGCGCTGCGGCAGGAATTACAATTCAACCCTGAACGCATTATCACCATTAAAGCCGATGCATTTCTGGAAGCGAACAAACTGGTGCGGCTGATGGAAGTGATTGGCGATGCGGGCGGTAAAAACATTTCCGTTGTCACGCAAACGGGCGAGGCAGCGCCGTGAGTAATTACCGCAAAACCCCCGATATTCGCTGGGCACTCACCCATGGTGTCATGGGGCGTATGCGGCCTTCGCTTTCACCTTCTTACACGGCGCTTTCGCAGCATTCATATTTGGGTGCACCCGACTTTATGCGCATGCTGGGTGTTGCCTTGCTTGCGCATATTATGGTGATGGTGGGCATGGCAATGTGGCCACGTGAACGCGTGACAGAAATACCCGTCAGGGCGATTACGTTTCGTTTGGGTGAAGCAACAGTACTTGCATTGCCAGAACCACCACCTGCCGAAAAAATTGCTCCCGAAGCAGAGGTGAATGCCCAACCAAAAAATCAGACACCAGCGGAACCTAAACCAGCGGCAAAACCTAAAACCGTGCCAGTGCCTGAACCTGTGAGGCAAATGCCCGTGGAAAACGCCAGTGCTGGCTTTTTAAGTTTACCCGCACGCTACATGCCCAGCGAGCAACCTTCCGCTGAAGAAACCCAAAAACGCTCGCTGCTCGAGCGTTCGCCAAAACAATATATCCGCCAATATGGCCTGCCTTCGGTAGAAAATATTTTCAAAGATAACGCGATTCCCAAAGCCACCATCAAAGAACTCACCGAGGTTGCACCCACCGTGTTACAAGGCGTTGCCAATACTGCGCAGAACGATGCGGCATCGGTGCGTGTGACGCAAGGTGAGGGCGCAGGCGCTAAGGCTTCTGGCGAAGGTGAAGATGCTGAATCGGTGACCATCATTCGCCAGCGCTACGAGCAGCAAATTTCGGCATGGATCGCCAAACATAAAGTCTACCCAGCAACGGCGGCGGGCAAGGTGGGGCGCGTGGTGGTGCGTATGCGCATTGATAGGCAGGGCTATGTGCGCTATTACGCACTTGAAGAATCTTCTGATGTGCCCGCACTCGATAAAGCCGCGATGGATATGATCCGCCGCGCCAATCCCGTGCCAACACCGCCAAGAAATTACCCTGCTGGTAACCTCATCGAATTCCTGATTCCTATTACTTTCGAGAAACCTTAATGCATCGCACGCTGATAATAGGTGCGCATGGCCAGCTTGGGCGGCATGTTGCTGGGTTACTGGGTGCACATGCCATTCCCATCACGCGTAATGAACTAGATTTACGTAGCGATACGCTGAGCGATGATTTTGCGCGACTACTTGCAACGCATCAGCCGGAATGTGTGGTGAATGCGGCGGCATTTACCGATGTGGCCGCTGCCGAAAAAGATGATAGCGACGCCGTGATCGTGAACGGTATTGCCCCCGGAATTCTTGCTCGCGCATGCCATAAATCGCGCATAAAATTTATCCATTGCTCGACCGATTATGTGTTCGATGGCCATGCATCGCAGGCGTATCTGGAAAGCGATACACCGCGCCCCATTAACCGGTATGGTGCAAGCAAATGGCAAGGCGAACAGGCAGTGATTTCGCAGAACCTACACGCAGCGGTGCTGCGTTTTTCATGGCTTTATGATCATTCGGGTAAAAACTTTTTCACCATGATGCGTGGCTTGGCCGCTTCGCAAACCGAATTGCGGATCGTTGCTGATCAGTGCGGGGTTCCCACCTATAGCGGCGATGCAGCGCGTATGCTGCTCGAATTTTCGGTGCACTATAATATTGGTACTGCTCCTGCTGGTATCTACCACGTTGTTCCCGATGGCTAT
>JBILFK010000016.1:0-18781 GCA_044351685.1 Rickettsiales bacterium
AGCGCACATACACATCCACATCAAAGAAAAACTGGGTAATCGCACGGTCGGCTCCGGCATCGAATTTGCGCTTTAAATGCTCCAGATCGAAGGTGGCACTCGGCGCTTCGGGGTGGCGTTCAGGGTAGGCGGCGACCGAAATATCGAAATCGGCAATTTTTTTGAGGCCGCGCACTAAATCGTCGGCATAGGCGTAGCCGTCCGGGGAGGGGGTATAGGCGCCGCCGCCGGGCACATCGCCGCGCAGTGCCACAATATGCCGCACGCCGGCTTCCCAATAAGTGTGGGCAATTTCGGCAATTTCCTGCTGGCTGTGCTGCACGCAGGTAAGGTGCGCGGCGGGCGTTAACCCCGTTTCGCGCTTGATGCGGGTGACAGTGGCATGTGTGCGCTCGCGCGTGCTGCCGCCAGCGCCATAGGTTACCGATACGAAACGTGGTGATAATGGTTCCAAGGTGCGAATGACCGACCATAACCGCGTATCGGCATCGGCACTGGCCGCCGGGAAAAACTCAAACGACACTTCTGGCGGCGCAGCCCCATAAAGTTCGCGAAGTTGCTGGAGTGTTTCGATCAGCGCTGGCATAGGTTCCTGTGGTTTTTATGCAACATGTGACAAATAAACATTCCAACACATTTACGCATAATGTTTAGTAAGGTATTGTGAAAAAATACGAAAATGCCTCTATGTCAAACAAAAAGAATTACCAACAAATTTAGCCATGTTGAGAATTTCTTAACACACTGTCATTAGTTTAGAACTATGCGGCGTGCTAAGTCTGTGCGATTGCTACCTAATTCATGTACTTACTATAACGATAACAAACTATAAAAAACTTAGGCTCCTCTATGAAATTTCTGGCTAAATCATTGGCAAGTGCTGCGTTCATTCTTGTATTGGGTGCCTGTTCCGGCCCCGCCGAGCAAGATCATTCCGAATCACTGAATCGTTCGATTTTCAAATTCAACGAGGTGGTCGATAATATTCTTTTGAAGCCTGTGGCACAAGGCTACCGCTTTATTACGCCTGAGCCTGTGCGTGACCGCATTGGCAATGTTTCAAGCAATTTGGGCGAGCCTATCAATATGCTGAACGCCTTTTTACAAGGCGATGTGCAGCAGGGCTTCACCAGCTTCTGGCGCTTCGTGATCAACACCACCGTTGGTTTGGGTGGCATGCATGATGTGGCGAAAGATGCTGGCCTGCCTTACCGCAGCGAAGATTTCGGCCAGACCCTTGCGGTATGGGGTGTGGGTGAAGGCGGTTATGTGATGTTGCCGATTTTTGGCCCTTCCACCTTGCGTGATACGTTTGGTTTGGGTGTTGATATGGCCTCTAGCCCATGGACATATATTCCGCGTGACAACACCGCAAGCATTGGCGTTGCCGTGGGTCGTGGTATCGTGAAGCGCGAGCAGCTGCTTGACCCGATTGACGATGTATACGCCACCTCACTGGATCCGTACGCGACCTTCCGCAGCATTTACCTGCAGCGTCGCGACAGCGAAATCCGTAACAGCAAACCTGCCAAAGAATAGGCTGACGTGCGTAAATTCCTTGCTATCATGATGGTGTGGTTGGGGTTGGTAGCGCCGGCCTACGCCGATGATGCACCCAAAGCCCAGATTTTTGTCGATAAGGTCGCAAGCGATGTGCTGGTGCTGGTGCAGGATGAAAAAATTGCAGTCGAAGATAAAAAATCCAAGCTGAATAAAGTATTCATTGATGTGGTGGATGTGGCGTATGTGGCGAAATTTGTGCTGGGCCGGCATTGGCGCACCGCAACGCCTGCGCAGCAGCAAGCGTATCTTAGTGCATATGGCCCATTCCTGATTAATAATTATGTAGCGCGGCTTACCAAATATACCGGCCAAACGTTCAAAATCACTGGTTCGCAGCCCACCGGAGATGCGTATATTGTGAGCACACAATTGCTTGACCCGAAAGGCCCGCCCATTCTGGTAGATTACCGCGTGCGGCAAGATGCAGGCGATGTGTTTAAGGTGATTGATATTGTGGTCGAAGGCGTTAGCCTGCTTGCGACCCAGCGTTCGGAATTTAATTCGGTGGTATCGAATAACGGCGTCGATTTCCTGATTCAGGCGCTGCAAAAAAAAGCCAACGGATAGCAAGTACTTCAAAGTCCTTCGCTACGCTCAGTGTACTTTGAAGTAGCAATATTTAGTCGAGCGATTCGAGACGGCTCTTCATCGCTCGCAAATTTTCAATAGTCGTTTCTGTAATGCGACGGTAGTAGCCGGAGCCAGCCATGGGCCGCCGAAGGCGCGCGCCATAGAATTTTCAGGAGAAAATTCTGGGCGCAAGACACAATAACCTAAGCCACCGCTTCGCTATAATGCAGGCGGCGCGCGGCAAAACTTTCTAAACGATTCAGTGCGCTGATATAGGCTTTGGCGGATGCCACTAGCGTATCGACATCGGCATCCTGCCCGCTGACGGTTTGGCCATCGCGTTCGAGTCGCACGGTAACAATCGCCTGCGCATCGGTGCCCTGCGTGACCGCGTGCACCTGATAGAGTTCTAACACCACATCGGCATTTTCTGGCACCAGTGCCTTAATCGCGTTGAAGGTGGCATCCACGGGCCCGTTACCTTCTTTTTTAGTGGTGCGTTCTTTGCCATCAATCAGCATGGCAAGGCGCGCCATTTGCGGGCCGCTGGTGCCACATTCCACCTGCAGTGAAACAAACTGGTAGCGCTGCGCCTGCGCGTTTTCTGGTTCGATCAGCAATAAAATATCTTCGTCGAAAATTTCTTTCTTTTTATCGGCCAGCGCCTTGAAGCGCACAAACGCATCTTCGAGAGCATTTTCACCAATGCGGATATGTAATTCGGCAAGTTTATCCTTGAAGGCAGCGCGGCCAGAATGCTTGCCCATGACTAAATTGGTTTTGGTCACGCCTACCGATTCTGGTGTCATGATTTCATAGGTATCGCGGTTTTTCAGCATGCCATCTTGGTGAATGCCCGATTCATGCGCGAAGGCATTTTTGCCAACAATCGCTTTGTTCACCTGCACGCTCTGGCCTGTCACTTGCTGAACCAAACGCGAAGCGCGCATGATATGTTCGCTCTTTACGTTGCAGGTAACACCGAACACATCTTTGCGCACTTTCAGTGCCATCACCACTTCTTCAAGCGAGGTATTGCCGGCGCGTTCGCCGATACCGTTAATGGTGCATTCAATTTGGCGCGCACCCGCTTTCACGGCGGCAAGCGAATTGGCGGTGGCCAAGCCCAGATCGTTCTGGCCGTGGAAACTGAACACGGCTTTATCGGCATTGGGCACCTTGTTCATGACATACGAAAACATATGGCCAATGGTTTCTGGCGTGCCGTAACCCACCGTATCGGGAAGGTTGATGGTGTTCGCGCCATTGGCAATGGCAATTTCCACCGCGCGGCATAAATAATCGAGTTCCGTGCGGGTGGCATCCATCGCGCTCCATTCCACATTGTCGGTGTAGCTGCGTGCGAGTTTTACAGCGTTCGCAATCACATCGAGCGCTTGCTCCTGCGACAGCTTGAACTGGTGCGTGAGATGAATTTCGCTGGTCGACATGAAGGTGTGAATGCGCGGGCGCTTGGCGTTTTTCAGCGCTTCACCGGCGCGGTGAATATCGGCATCTTTGGCGCGTGCCAGCGAACAGATCACCGCGTTTTTTGCCGTTTCAGCAATCGCTTTCACCGATTCAAAATCACCTTCTGAAGCCATGGCGAACCCGGCCTCGATCACATCGACGCCCATGGTATCGAGAATATCGGCGACCAGTAATTTTTCGGCTTTCGTCATGGACATGCCAGGCGATTGTTCGCCATCGCGCAGCGTGGTGTCGAAGATGATGATATGGCTGGTCATGGGATGCTTCCTTGCGGTGTTATTGTTTGGTAGGCAGTGGCGGCAGCACGCGTTCTTCGCCGGTAGGGGTAATAGCTTTTAGCACGAATTGTAGTGCTGCATCGCTGAGCATGGTTTCCACCGTTGGCTCGGCGGTGCCTTCGAGAATACCCAGTGATAGCACACGAATTTTTTCGCGTAGTGATTCATCGATGGTGCCTTTGAAGGTGGGGCTTTCGGTGTAGATGCCGCCGCTTTGCGTGACGAAAATATTCACATCGTCATCGTCGCGCACGCCGTTGTTATTGGCATCCACCCAGATGCTGAGGCTATCTTCGTGCCGGGTAATTTCCACAGCGGTATTTTCGGTGACAGTCATAACCCCTCCGAAACATCATAGGAAGCTTAGGCAGCATCCACCAGTTTGTTTTTGGCAATCCACGGCATCATGGCGCGCAATTTGGCACCCACGATCTCGATCGGGTGTTTGGCCGATGCTTCGCGGTATTTTTCGAGCGAATGTGCGCCCTGTGTGGCACGATCCGCAATGAATTCACGCGCGAATTTGCCCGATTGAATATCGCCGAGCACGCGTTTCATTTCGGCTTTGGTTTCTGCCGTGATGATGCGCGGGCCAGTCACGTAATCGCCGTATTCGGCGGTGTTGGAAATGGAATAACGCATATTGGCCATGCCACCTTCATACAGCAAATCGACAATCAGCTTGGTTTCGTGCAGGCATTCGAAATACGCCATTTCCGGCGGATAGCCAGCTTCAACAAGCGTTTCAAACCCGGCCTGAATCAGGTGAGTGATGCCGCCGCACAGTACGGCCTGCTCGCCGAACAGGTCGGTTTCGCATTCATCTTTGAAGGTGGTTTCGATAATGCCGCTGCGGCCACCACCCACGCCTGAAGCGTAGGAAAGCGCCAGCTTCAATGCATTGCCTGAAGCATCTTGGGCAATTGCCACTAGGCACGGCACGCCGCCACCTTTTTGAAATTCGCTACGCACGGTGTGGCCGGGGCCTTTGGGGGCCACCATGAACACATCCATATCGGGGCGGGCTTTGATAAAGCCGAAATGCACATTGAAGCCATGCGCGAAGGCCAGCGCTGCGCCTTGCTTAATGTTGGCTTCTAAGCCTGCGTAAATATCGCCCTGAAATTCATCGGGCGCGAGAATCATGATAATATCGGCACCCTTTACGGCTTCTGCGGCTTCGGCCACTTTGAAGCCAGCAGCCTGAGCTTTGAGTGCAGTTTTTGAATCAGCGCGCAGACCAATCGTAATGTCTTTCGCGCCGGAATCTTTCAGGTTGAGCGCATGGGCGTGGCCCTGGCTGCCATAGCCGATAATGGCAATTTTTTTGCCTTTAACAAGGGCCTGATCGCATTCGTTATCGTAATAGACTTTCATGGGATATTCCTTTTTGTTGCTTCCCGCTTCGGCCTATTGGCCTGCGCGATGAAGCGTGCTCAAGGCTGACTCGGACGTTCTGTCCTCGAATCACGCATCAATGGTTATAGGATGCGTTTTTTAGCCGATTTGACGCGAAATAAAAGCGTTTTATTGCCCATTTTGGCTGGTTTCTGCCGAAATTTCGACAGAAACGCGCGCGGCTTCGATGCGGGTGACGGTGATTTCGGTTGCGACCGATATCTCGGCATCGGCGCGGCCACCAAGCTTTTCGCGCTCTTCCCAGTAGGCATCCATGGCTTCTTGCATGCTATGGCGGGGGTAGGTGCCTTCTTTGCGGCCTGCTTCCATAATCGCGGCAACGCCCAGAACATCGCGCATGAGTTTCGGGTCGCCGCCCGCATATTGATCGACTAACGCCACCAGGCGAATCAGCGTGCGTTTTTCTTCGGGCGAAAGTTTGCTCGATGCCGCAATATATTTTAGCGCCTTGTAGCCTTCGGGGCTGATCTCATCGGCAGGGTTTACGGTAAGCGTGGTAACAGTTTGTACGCTGATAGATTGACTTTGCGTGGCCGAGGCAGTGGCGCGTGCGTGTTTATATTGCTTCAAATCCTGAAGCATCATGGATGCTATTTGCATCATCGTACCCCTAGCTCAGAGTTATCGTGGCGCTACATGCGCTCTGACCTAAGAGATAGCAGAAAAATGTCGATGCTGCAATTGCCTTAGCGCTGAATAATCACCGGTGCGGGTTGCTGCACGACAATGGGTTGCTCGCGCACCACGGTGGTGTCGCTGCCGCAGGCGGCAAGTGTGAGTGGCAATAGGCATAAAATAAACCGAACGCGGTGCATAGAAATCTCCCTGATGAAGGGCGATTATCGGTGAATGCGCGTAAGTTTACGATGTGGTTTTAAGGTTTAGATGCCTTTTTTGCCGCGCGCCACGCAGGCCACGCCCGTGCGGCAGAGCTCGACCATGCCCAAGGGGCGCATGAGGTCAACAAAGCTATTCACTTTTTCAGTGGTGCCGGTGATTTCGAACACAAAACTTTCGGTCGTGGTATCGACCGGTTTGGCGCGGAAAATATCGGCGATGCGTAGCGCTTCGTTGCGCGCTTCGCCGCTGCCCACCACTTTGATGAGCGCTAGTTCGCGTTCCACAAACGGGCTTTCAACGGTTAAATCATGCACCTTGTGCACGGGCACCATGCGCTCGAGCAGCGCCATGATATGCTGAATTTTGAGGCTTGAACCGGCGGTAACAATGGTGATGCGCGAGAGGTGTTTTTTCTTATCGACTTCGGCCACCGTAAGCGATTCGATGTTGTAACCACGGCTAGAAAATAGCCCCACCACGCGGTTGAGCGTGCCGAATTCGTTATCTACCAGCACGGCAAGAATATGCCGCTCTTCGGCCGGTTTTGCATCGGGGATGTCGTAAACGATATCGAGTGTTTCGGTGGTGGTCATATTATACCTGATTCTTATCGAGAATTTTCTGTGGTTCTTCGGGCCCAAGCACCAGCTCGTAATGGGCGGCGCCGGCGGGAATCATCGGGTAGACGTTTTCGTTTTGGTCGACCCAGATATCAGCAAGCACCGGGCCTTTATGCGCCAGCATTTCTTTGATGGTGCCTTCTAAATCGCTGGGGTTTTTGCAGCGCATGCCTTTCATGCCGAAGGCTTCGGCGAGCTTCACAAAATCGGGCAAACTATCCATGTAGGATTCGCTATAGCGGCTGGAATAGAACATTTCCTGCCACTGGCGCACCATGCCCATATACTGGTTATTGAGAATGAAAATTTTCACCGGCAAACGGTATTGCACGGCGGTGGAAAGTTCCTGAATATTCATGAGGAACGACGATTCGCCAGTAACACACACCACCTGTTTATTGGGGTGCGCGATCTGCACGCCGATGGCGGCAGGTAAGCCATAGCCCATGGTGCCAAGCCCGCCCGAAGTGAGCCAGCGGTTGGGTTTGTTATAGGTGATATGTTGCGCCGCCCACATTTGGTGCTGGCCGACATCGGTGGTGATGTAAAAATCCTTGCTGCCAAACGCCGAATTCAAACGATTCAGCGCGTGTTGCGGTTTGATAATGCGTTTATCTTGCTTGTAACCGAACGAGTTTCTACCGCGCCAGCCATCAATTTGTTTCCACCATTTATTCAGCGCTTCTTTTTGCGGCTCGATTTTCTTTTTGCGCCACAAAGCCACCATCATTTCCAGCACCTCGCCGGCATCGCCGGTAATGGGAATATGCACCGGCACCACTTTGTTGATGGAACTGGCATCGATATCGACATGGATCTTTTTCGATTTCTGCGAAAACGCATCAAGCCTACCTGTCACGCGGTCATCGAAGCGGGCGCCGATATTAATCATCACATCGCACTGTGCCATTGCCATGTTGGCTTCAAGCGACCCATGCATGCCAAGCATGCGCAGCGATTGTTTGTCGCTGCCGGGGAATGCGCCTAAGCCCATGAGCGTGGTGGTGCAGGGGAAGCCTGTCATGCGGATGAATTTGGTGAGGGTTTCGCACGCGGCCTCACCCGCATTCACCACGCCGCCACCCACATAGAATACCGGTTTTTTGGCTTTTCCCATGAGTTCTACGGCGCGTTCAATGGCGCGGGCATCGGGTTTTTTCACGGGGTTGTAGGAGGCGCGTTTTGCCGATTCTTTGCCCTTATATTCGCCGCTAGCGTTTAACACATCTTTCGGCACATCGACCAGCACCGGGCCGGGGCGGCCACTGCGCGCCACATGGAAGGCTTCGTGGATGATGCGGCTTAAATCATTTACGTTCTTCACCAGATAATTATGCTTGGTGGCCGAGCGCGTGATGCCGGTGATATCGGCTTCCTGGAACGCATCGGTGCCGATCACATGGGTGGGCACCTGCCCGGAAATACAGACCAGCGGCACCGAATCCATTAGGGCATCCATCAGCGCGGTCACGGTGTTGGTGGCGCCCGGGCCAGAGGTTACCATCAGCACGCCCACTTTGCCGGTCGAGCGCGCATAGCCTTCCGCCGCGTGGCCAGCGCCCTGTTCGTGGCGCACCAGAATATGCCGCAGTTTATTTTGCTTAAACAACGCATCGTACACGGGCAGCACCGCGCCGCCGGGATAGCCGAATACGGTGTCGACCTCCTGTTCGAGCAGGGCGGTGATAATCATTTCGGCACCGCTCATGGTGCGGGGGGTTACGTCGCGAAGCTGGGTCATAGAATCTCTCTTATCCGGCGCGCAGGCTAAACGAGCCGGGCTGCAAGGTCAAATACGGAATCGGCGTTTTGCGCTTCTGGCAGCTGATGGCGCGCCCAGGTAAGCTGGCGTTTGGCGTAGTTGCGGGTGTTTTGCTGGGCTTTGGCAATGGCAGCTTCAAGCGGCATCTCACCGCGCAGATGTGCGAGCAATTCGGGCACGCCGTGCGCTTTGAAAAGTGGTGCGTGATGCGTGGCGGGAGGGGCGTGCAGTAATGGCTGCACTTCCTTGAGCGCGCCGGCCTGCATCATGGTTTCGAAACGTGCGTTGATTTTGGCATACAGTGCCGCGCGTTCAGGGAGTATTACGAAGGGGTGAAATGTTGCTTCCGGTAATGGTGGCGACGCTTTTTGCGCCTGCCACGCTGCAAGGCTGATGCCGGTGGCTTCCACCACTTCGAGCGCGCGTAAAATGCGCTGCGTGTCGCCGGGTTTCAGGCGGGCGGCCATCACCGGGTCGCACGCATGCAAGGTTTCCCATGCGCCTTTACCAAGTGCGCGCACGCGACTGCGTATAGCTTCGGGAATTGGCGGTACGGCGCTGATGCCCTGCATCAGGCAGGTGAGATACATGCCAGTGCCACCTACCACCACTGGCAGCCTGTTTTGTTGCCAGGCGCTGCGAATTTCGTGCGTGGCCATTTCCAGCCACAAGGCGGCGTGGCTGGCGGTGGTGCAATCGATACAGCCATACAACGCATGGGGTGCGCGTGATTCATCTGCGGTGCTGGGGCGGGCAGTGATAATGCGCAGTTCGCGGTACATCTGCATGGCATCACCGTTGATGATGACAAGCGGTATTTTCGCTGCTAAAGCGAGAGCAAGCGCCGATTTACCGCTGGCGGTAGGGCCGTATACAATGGCGATGTGAGGAAACATGCAGCATGTCATTACGTTGATTGCACAGGATGGTAACATAGTGCCAATCAACGATATTGTCAGTATGATTGAGCGCGAAGGCATCAAAATGCGCGACTCGGGCTGGATCACGCGCGGCGAGGCCTACGATATTTATGTGGATGGCGAAGTGCCCGAAACATTGAAGCGCCTGCTGGAGATGCGCGCACATGAATCGAAGGCAGATTTGGCCGTGCAACCTGTCAATGGGCGCGAGAAAAAACTGCTTATCAGCGATATGGATTCCACCATGATCCGTCAGGAATGTATTGATGAACTGGCCGATATGGTGGGTATCAAAGAAAAGGTTGCGGCCATCACCGAGCGCGCGATGCGCGGCGACATTGAATTTGAGGATGCACTGAAAGAACGCGTGGCGCTGCTGAAAGGTGTGACCGTGGCGCAGATGCAGCAAGTGTTCGACGAGCGCATTAAGCTGATGCCGGGCGCGCGAGCATTGGTAAAAACCATGCGTAAACGCGGCGCATACACCGTGTTGGTTTCGGGTGGATTTTCGTTTTTTACAGCGCGCGTTGCTAACGCCATTGGCTTTGATACCGAAGAAGCCAATGTGCTGATGCTGCAAAACGAGACACTCACTGGCGAAGTGCGCGAGCCCGTGCTTGGCAAAGAATCGAAGCGCGATGCGCTGCTGAATTTTTGTAAGGAACGTAAGGTTTCGCCCGACCTCACCATCGCTGTGGGCGACGGTGCCAACGATGCGCTGATGGTAGAAGCCGCCGGCATGGGCGTGGCCTACCACGCCAAACCGCGCCTGCAGAAAGCCGCGAAGGTGCGCATTCGCTTCTGTGATCTGCGTGCGCTGCTTTATATTCAGGGCATTCCGCGTAGCGATTGGGCGGTGGGATAGTATTGGTTTTGCTACGGCCGAGCACACACCGTGCTGGCCTCCGCGATGCTTCGCTAGCTCATGGCTGACTCAGGCCTACTGGCCTTCGAGTAACAATAAAAATTCTCGGGTGACTTGAGGCGGCTCTTCGCCTATATTAACTCCGTATTGTCATCCCGACTTTTCGTAGAAAACGTTGGGAACCATTCTTGTAACAAACAAGGCGAGAATAGACCCCGACGTTGGTGGCGCAAGTCGGGGTGACAGGATGGTTTTATGTTATTCTCACCAACGCGATGGACTTTGAAGTAAAAAGAGAACCAGCCAAGAGCTAGCGAAGCCGCACGGAGAATTAGCGGAGCGATGTCCGGAGCAAAAAATTACTTCTTCTGTTTGGTGGGCAGCGTAATGAACTGGCTGTTTTCACCACGCTGAATGCGCAGCAAGGCAAAATCGCGGCCTTCTTTTTGTGCATCGGCCAGCGCCTGCTTTAAGCTTGCAATCGATTCGGTGGGCTTCTGGCCAATATCCAGAATTACATCGCCCGGCTGAATGCCGCGCCGCGATGCTTCGCTCATGGGCACCAGATCGCGCACCAGCAGGCCGCTGACATCTTTGGCAATGCGGTATTGCTTGCGCAGTTCGCGGTTCAGTGGGCTGAGCACCATGCCGAGCAAGGTTTCTTTGCGGCCTATTTCTTTTTTCGAGGGCGGTTCGGTGGGGGCCAGTTTCATGTTGGGATCATCGGGTAATTTGCCGAGTGTGACCTGATAAGGGATTTCCTTGCCATTGCGCCACACCACTACTTCAGCGCGTTTGCCAATGGGTGAGCCGGCAACCAAGCGGGGCAAATTATGCATTTCTTTAATGTCGTGCCCATCGAAGCGCACCACCACATCGCCCGCTTCAATGCCGCTACCGGCGGCGGGGCCTTCTTCATCCACCTTTACCACCAGCGCGCCACGCGGTGTGCCAAGACCTAGCGAGTTGGCGATCTCATCGCTCACCACTTGAATTTTCACACCAATCCATGCGCGGCTGGCTTTGCCATGTTCGCGCAGTTGCTGAATAATGGGTTTTGCGAGTGCGGAAGGTGCTGCAAAGCCAATGCCCACACTGCCGCCTGTGGGCGAGAAAATAGCGGTGCTAATGCCCACCACTTCGCCTTCGGTGTTAAACAGCGGGCCACCGGAATTGCCACGGTTAATTGCCGCATCGGTTTGGATAAAATCGTCGAAAGGCCCGATGTTAATATTGCGCCCGCGTGCCGAAACAATACCGGCTGTAACCGTACCGCCAAGCCCAAACGGGTTGCCCACGGCCACCACCCAATCGCCTACTTTCAGGGCATCGGAATCGCCAAAACGCACAAATTTCAGTGGGGTTTTGCTTTTCACTTTTAACAGCGCCAAATCGGTTTTGCTGTCGCGGCCAATAATTTTGGCAGGAAGCTTGGTGTTATCGGCAAACGTGACCATGACTTCTTCTGCATCGGCAATGACATGGCTGTTGGTGACAATGTAGCCATCTTTATCGATCACAAAACCTGAACCCAGCGACGTTACTTCACTTTCAGGCGCGGCTTCCCCTTGTTCAGCTGGCGGCTGACCAAACTGGTGGAAGAAATCTTTGAAAGGCGCGAAGCGCGGATCGTTTTGCAGCTCTTTGAAGTCAAACGGCATCAACCCCGCTTGCGCTTTCACTTTTTGGGTGGTGGAAATATTCACCACCGCTTCCTGCGTTTCCTCGACCATTGGCGCAAACGAATCTGGCATGGCATAGGCAGGTGCTGCCAAAAACAATAGTGGCATGCATCGCAGAAAAATACGCAACATAACTCTGCTCTTATTGTGGGTTAAGCTGTTTCAGGAATGCGCTATCGGGCGAGAGAATAATGGTGGTGCTATCGCCGGTGAGTGTTTTACGGTAGGCTTGCATCGAGCGATAAAACTCGAAGAACTTTGGGTCTTGGTTAAATGCACCCGCATAAATTTCAGCGGCTTCACCATCGCCTTTACCACGAATAATTTCTGAAGTTTTGCGGGCATTTGCTAAAATCTCGGTGCGTTCACGATCGGCGCTTGAAGTGGTTTCCAGCGCTTTCTGTTCACCCTCTGCGCGGAAGCGCAACGCTTCTTTGGTGAAGTTCTGGCGCATACGTTCATACGTTGATTGCGAAATATCGGCAGGCAAATCGGCGCGTACCATGCGTAAATCGACTACCTCAATACCAAAGCCCTTACCGCGCGCACCCACTTCGCTGACTTCGCCTTCTTTTTCGACACGAATCACGTTGGCCTGACGGTTCACCTGCTTGAGAATTTCCACCATGACTTCGGCGCGCTTATCGGAAAGCAAATCGGAAAGCGAATAGTTCGCCATCACCTTGCGCATATTGGCCAGCACAATGCTGTTCAAGCGACTTGCAAGGTTGGCTTCGGTTTTCACTGCCTGATAAAATTGCACCGGATCGGTGATGCGGTAACGCACAAACGCATCAATCACCACGCGCTCTTCGACATCGGTTTTGCGGTTATGGGTAATGAATTCGCCTGCTTGCGTGCGGAAATCGAGCAGGCGATTATCGAAGAATACCACATTCTGCACGAAGGGTAGTTTGAACGCGAGGCCCGGATCGCGGATGACGCGCACGATTTCACCGAATTGAATTACCAGCGCCTGCTGGGTTTGAAACACTACAAATGCCGAGCTGTAGAGCAAGAACCCAATGCTACCGAGCACCACCGCAAGCTTAATGAATACAGGCTTCATGAGTATCTCCTACTGGCTAGCGGGCGAGGTGGGGCGAGGAACGCTTACCGTGCCGGGCGGCACAGGTGCGGGGAGTGGCAGGAACGGCGTGAAGTTGCTGTTTTTCTGATCCACAATAATTTTTGGCATATCGGTCAGCGTGGCTTCCATGGTTTCGAGGAACATGCGCTCGCGCGTGACTTCCGGGGCTTTCTGATATTGCTTGTAGACACTGAGGAAGCGTGCGACATCCCCCTGCGCATCGGCGACCACGCGGGATTTATAGGCGTTGGCATCTTCCACCATTTTCGAAGCTTCCCCGCGGGCTTTTGGCAGGATATCGTTGCGGTAACCTTCGGCTTTGGTTTCCTTGGTTTCCTTATCCTGCTCGGCGCGTTTTACATCCTGAAACTCGCTGATCACCGGTTGCGGCACATCGGGTCGGCTTAAGTTCACGGCAATCACTTCAATGCCGGCTTTGTACGAATCGAACATGCCTTGCATGATTGTTTTGGTGTCTTCGGCGATTTGCGATTGCGCTGAGGTTAAAATTTCATCGAGCTTATTGCGGCCAATCACTTCGCGCATGGCGCTTTCAGCAACGGTACGCACACTGGATGAAGGGTCACGCATGTTAAACAGATAATCCTGCGGGGCGCTGGCATCAATTTTCCACTGCACTTCGAAATCGACATCGACAATGTTGCGGTCGCCGGTGAGCATGAAGTTGCTTTGTGCATTGGCGCCAGCCACACTATCAAACGTGTTTCCAGCACGCATGCTTGGGTTTTCGGCGCTGTTGCGGGTGCCAATTTCAACTTTGTTAATGCTGGTCACGCTTGGGATAAACACCGCTTCAAACGGGTAAGGGAAATGGTAATTGAGGCCGGGGCCGGTGGTGCGGTGATATTCACCAAAGCGCAGGACTACGCCGAGCTCGTCGGGGTTGACGCGGTAAATTCCCGAGCCAAGCCAAAGAAAAATAATGACCAGTACCGCGATGACACCGATTTTGCCTTCATTGCCATCGCCCTGAAATACATCGCGCATTTTATCCTGGCTTTTGCGCAGCAAGGCATCCACATCGATATCGCCGCGCTGTGGGCCGCCACCGAACGAACCGCCACCACCGCCGCCATTGCCGCCGCTGCCTTTGCCCCAGGGGTTTTTGCCTTGTGCCATGGTATCTTCTCCCGCAACTGAAACGATGCTAGCTGAATTGCAAAATCTGTGCTGTATATAGGCATAGTCATTTCGAACTGCAATAGAATCTCCATTTCTCATGAACATCCCTTTAAAACCCGCCCCGCGCGTGACCGAACCCCTGCCCCACGTGAAAAAGATACTGGCGATCGCCTCGGGCAAGGGAGGGGTTGGCAAATCGACCCTGACGGTGCAGCTGGCGCTGATGCTTTCGGCGATTGGCCTGAAAGTGGGTGTGCTAGATGCCGATATTTATGGCCCCTCCCTGCCGCGCATGCTGGGCCTGACTGACCAGCGGCAGCCAGAAATTATCGCAGGGCTGATGCAGCCGCCACGTGCGCATGGGATTGTGGCGATGTCGATGGGATTTATCACGGGGGATGCGGCGGCCATTTTGCGTGGCCCGATGATTACCAAAACCCTCCAGCAATTACTGCGGATGACGGCGTGGGGAACCGCCGAATCGCCGCTGGATATGTTGCTGGTGGATATGCCACCCGGCACGGGCGATATTCACTTAAGCATGGTGCAGCAAGTGCCGCTGGATGGTGCGGTGATTATTACCACCCCGCAGGAAGTTTCGGTGATCGATGCGCGCAAATGTTTGCAGATGTTTTTGAAATTGCGCGTGCCAGTGCGCGGCGTGATCGAAAATATGAGCGCCTTTACTGATAGCGCTGGTGTGACGCATGCTTTGTTTGGTGAAGGTGGCGGTGCGCAGCTTGCCGAAATGGCCGGTGTGCCATTGCTTGGGCAGGTGCCGTTTGACCCGGCGCTTGGCCGCGCGGCCGATAAGGGCGAGAATTTTTTAGCACAAGATGGCCAGAGTGCCGTGACGCACGCCATACAGGAAATTGCGACGCAACTATTGCAGTAACCCGGTGTGCGGTGAAGATGCTTCGGCATGATTGCGCTTTGGCATACGCCCTGCCAGATACCCCAGCCTTCCGGCTTCCACCGCGAGCTTCATGGCGGTTGCCATGGCCACGGGGTGTTGTGCGTGGGCAATCGCACTATTCATGAGCACGCCTGCGCAGCCAAGCTCCATCGCCAGTGCGGCATCCGCTGGCGAACCAATGCCCGCATCTACCAGCACCGGCACGCGTGATTGCTGCACGATGCGCGCGATATGTTCAGGGTTGCGGATGCCCAGCCCCGAACCAATGGGTGCCGCAAGTGGCATAATCGCGCAGCAGCCAATGGCTTCCAGTTCAGCGGCAATACCCGCATCATCGGTGGTGTAGGCCATGACATCAAACCCATCGGCCACCAGAATTTTTGCGGCACGAAGTGTTTGCTGTGTATCGGGGTAGAGGGTGGTTTTATCGCCAATCACTTCCAGCTTTACCAAATTCCAGCCGCCAATTTCCCGCGCCAGTTTCAGTGTGCGCACGGCTTCTTCGGCGGTGTAGCAGCCGGCGGTGTTGGGCAAATAGGTGTAGTGCGCAGGATCAATAAAATGCTGCAAGCGTTCGCGGGAGCTATCGCGCAGATCAATACGCCGCAGCGCGACCGTTACAATTTCAGCACCGCTGGCCGCGATGGCCGCCTTGGTTTCGTGGAAATCTTTGTATTTGCCGGTGCCCACCAGCAACCGCGACGTAAAGCGCCTGCCAGCAAGGGTAAACGGGGTATCGTCCATCAGCCGCCCCCAATGAAACTGACCAGCTCGATGGCGTCGCCTTCGGTAAGTTCGGTTGCAGCATAGGCGCTACGCGGAATGATCGTGCCGTTTTTCTCGACCGCAATTTGGCGAATGTCGAGCGAAAGCTCGGCAATCAATTCCGCAACAGAAGCGGCGGAAACGGCGCGGGATTCGCCGTTCAAAGTCAGGGTTCGCGTTGCCATGCGCCACGTTCTATGCGAGGATGCACCCTGCGACAAGGAGATTTATCATGGCAGACATCGTGGTCATTAATGGCCCAAACCTCAATCTGCTCGGCACGCGCGAGCCGGAAATTTACGGCAATGCCACGCTTGCGGACATCGAAAAACTCTGCCGTACAGTGGCGGAATCGTATCAGTTCAGTCTCGATTTTCACCAAAGCAACCACGAAGGCGTGCTGATTGATTGGGTGCAGCAAGCGCACCATGCGCGCGGCCTTATTATCAATGCGGGTGCCTATACCCACACTTCGGTCGCGCTGCACGATGCGCTGAAAACCCTGCGCATCCCGATCATCGAAGTGCATCTTTCCAACCTGTTCGCGCGCGAGCCGTTCCGGCATCATTCGTATGTGTCGCCACTGGCAGCCGGAATTATCTGCGGGCTGGGCGCGCAAGGCTATGCGCTCGCGATTGAGGCGCTGGCGCATCGGTTATAAATGACTGAACCACTGACACCTGACATTTTACTCGCTGCCTATAGCCATGGCTATTTCCCGATGGCGATGGAAAAGGATGAGGAAGAAATCTTCTGGTTCTCGCCCGAAGAGCGCGGCGTGCTTTCGGTGGAAGGCTTCAATGTGCCGCGCGGCCTGAAGCGCATACAGGATAAACACCCATTTACCCTGAGCGTGGATCGCTGCTTTACCGAAGTGATGATGGCCTGCGCAGAAATTACCACCACGCGCACCGAAACCTGGATCAATCAGGGCATTCTCGATGCATATAGCGCGCTGCATGCGCAGGGCTTTGCGCATTCGGTAGAAACCTGGCGCGAGGGCAGGCTGGTGGGTGGCTTGTATGGTGTTTCCATCGGCGGCGCGTTTTTTGGCGAAAGCATGTTCAGCCGTGAAAGCGAGGCGAGCAAAATTGCGCTGCTGACGCTGGTGGATATATTGAAAGAAGCCGGATATACGCTGCTGGATACGCAATATGTGAATGCCCATTTAACGCAGTTTGGTGTCGAGGCGATTTCGAAGAAACGCTACATGACAAAATTGGCAAAAGCACTGAAGGCATCGCCCAACCCATCGACCCTTTTTTCTACCATTTCGGTGCGCAGGGGGCTGGCTTCGTGATCGAGTGTGAGGGTGACACGGCCATCCATCACCCGTAGCAGCGCGTGCTGTAAATTACCCGAACGCCCACCGCTTAATTGATAGGCAAGGTTGGTGCTAAGCCCTAAGCAGCGCGCCCATAAACGTTCGCGCTCATCGAGCAGGCCGATGGCCATTTTTTCGCCTTTCCATTTGGTCTGGTAGCGATGGAACAACGCCAGCGCCAGCATGATGCGTTCTTTGTGATCGATGCCCTTGAGCGACGATTGAATAATGCGGTGATACGCCCATTCGGCGCGGAAATTTTGATCAATGCTCCAAGCGAGTTCGGAAAGAATGCATAGCGCTTTGCGCAGGCGCTGCCAGGCGAGTGGCTCGGTGGTGAACACCGGATCGATCCAGCGGTAAAGCTCATCGGCGTAGCGGCCTCGCCTCCCTATCAGTGCAGCAAGATCGGTGGCCGATGCCAGCAAGGCATCTTGCTGTTTGGTTTCTTCGTCGAGCATTTCAAAAAAGAAGCCTTCGCGAATACCGCTGACGCTGAACATCACATGCTGTGCGCCGGTAAGCTGCACTAACTGTTGCAACACCATAATGCTTGGCAAAATGGTGGGTGCACGATTTTCGGAAATGCCGGGCAGGGTGGTGATTTGTTCGAGGCTGAGTGCCTTAATTTTATCGGCCATTTGTAAGATAGCCCGTTTGCTCATCACATATTCATGCAGAATCGGCAGGCTATACTCGGTTTTGCGCATATGCAATTTTGCCAGTGCGCGGAAGCTACCGCCAATCGCATAGAGCATATGCGGATGCAATTCTTTCAGCCAATGCACCTTGGCAAGCGCATCGTGAATCATATCTTTCATGGCGCTGAGTTCGCCTTCGGTTTCATCGTAAATACGCAGTCCGCCCAGCGGTGTGGTGGCAAGTTTATCGATGGCGTGTGGCGTTAAGGTGGCCAGCTCCATGCTGCCGCCACCCAAATCGGCACTTAAGCCCAGCGGTTCATGGATCGAGGCAATAATGCCCTGCGCGCCATAGCGCGCTTCCTCTTCGCCACTAATCACGCGCACTTGCACGCCATGTTCAGCTTCGATATGCGCCACAAATTTTTTGCCATCTTCGGCATCACGCACGGCGGCGGTTGCCAAAATGGCAACGCTCTGCACCTCAAGCCGTTTGGCTACTAGCAAAAAACGCGCAATCGCACGAAAGGCTTGCTCCACGCCTTGCGGATTTAATCTGCCGGAACGCGAGAGGCCGCGCCCGAGCGCGCACATATATTTCTCGTTGAAAATGGGCAGCGGCACGCGTTTCAGTGCGTGATACACCACCATACGCACTGAGTTTGAGCCGACATCGATAATGGCAATGAGCCCTTTCGGGCTATCGGCGGTGGCGGCATTATAGTGAATGGGCATGCGCTAGCCTTGCTTTTTGCGGCCACGCGCGGCACTTGGCTTGGCAGCAGGCGGCGCTGAAGCAGGGGCATGCAATTCCTGCAATGCTTTGCCGCGGCCAGAAAGGCTTGGGTTATTCATAAAGTAATCATGTGCTGCAAACGCTTTGGCCGAGGTG
>JBILFK010000201.1:0-6250 GCA_044351685.1 Rickettsiales bacterium
AAATTTGCAACGTGCCAACACCCACCGTGCCAAGCCCTGCAATACCAATGCGAAGTGGCGTTTCCATTAGGCGGCATTCCCGCGGCGCTGCAACACTTCGGCCGGATCACGCGCCAAAAATTGTTTGATGTTGCGAATGGCCTGACGCAGGCGCTGTTTATTTTCAACAAGCGCAATGCGCACATGCCCATCGCCATATTCGCCAAAACCAATGCCGGGTGCGACCGCCACTTCCGCTTCGCTTACCAGCAATTTAGAAAATTCAAGCGAGCCTAAATGCGCATACGCTTCCGGCAACGGCGCCCAAATAAACATCGATGCGGCAGGGGTTGGCACCGGCCACCCAGCATCGAGTAGGCCTTTTACCAGCACATCGCGGCGTTCCTGATAGAGCGTGCGCACTTCGGCCACGCATTCCTGCGGGCCATTGAGTGCTGCAGTGGCCGCCACCTGAATGGGGGTGAACATGCCATAATCGAGGTAGGATTTAATACGTGTGAGTGCGTGAATTAACCGTGGGCACCCTGCGGCAAACCCCACGCGCCAACCGGCCATGGAATAGGTTTTGGAAAGCGTGGTGAATTCTACTGCAATATCCATCGCGCCTTCGACCTGCAAAATCGAAGGTGGCGGCACACCATCGAAATAAATTTCGCAGTAAGCCAAATCGGAAATAATATACACCCCAGCCTCGCGGCATACCGCAACGGCCTGCCGGTAAAATTCTAAATCCACGACTTCGGCGGTGGGGTTGCACGGATAATTCAAAATTACTGCCACGGGCTTTGGCGTGCAGTGACGAATGGCGCGTTGCAATTGTTCAATAAACGACATCCCCGGCGTTTTTGGCATATGCCGCACCGAAGCCCCCGCAATCACCGCGCCGTACGCATGAATGGGGTAGGATGGGTTGGGCACTAAAATCACATCGCTTGGGCCGGTGATTGCCTGCACTAAATTCGACAGGCCTTCTTTCGAGCCAATCGTCGCGCAAATTTCGGTATCGGGATTGAGCGTAACGCCAAAACGCCGCTGATAATACGCCGCCTGCGCTTTGCGTAACCCGTGAATACCACGCGACACTGAATAGCCATGCGCGGTGTCATCATCGGCGACGGCTTTCAGCTTTTCGACAATATGTTTCGGCGTTGGCGAATCGGGGTTGCCCATGCCTAGATCGATAATGTCGCGGCCTTTGGCGCGCTCGGCGGCTTTAATTTTGTTTACTTCCGCGAAAACATACGGCGGTAGGCGTTTGATACGGTAAAAATCTTCCATGATGCTGCAATGCTAAAAGGTTAGTGGCGTAAGCATAGCGTGGCATTTGAACGGTGCAAGCGTGCGCTGCACATCATGGCCATTATTCTTCGCGTTTACGCACATAGCGCGAATCGGGCAAATATCCGGTGCTGCCGCGCATCTGAATGACCTTGGGTTCGCCAGCCGCGTTGCCCTGCGTAGGCTCTGCCGAAGAAGGTGGCCGCAGCACAATCGGTTCCTGCGGCGCGGGTGGCGCGGCATCGGTGACCGGATTCAGCGGTGCTGCTGCAACCGGTGCACCATCAAAGCTGGGCACGGTGATACCCGCTGCATCGGCCGGAACAGGTGGTGGTGGCAGCGCCGAAGAAGGCAGCGGCGCAGCAGGCGCTGCAGGTGCCGGATAACCATATTGCGTGGCAAGCGTTGGTTCGGAAGTGGCCTGCGCGGCAATCGCATTGCGCTGATCGTTGGCGTTCACCTGATCGGCTTGCAGTGCCATGCGCGCACGTTCGAGGCGCGCTTGCGATTCGGCGGCATCGGTGGGGGCTGGTGGGGTATCTTGCAACACCGGATAACCACTGCTTGCCGCCTGATACGCACCACCCTGATTCACCGCATTTGGCGGAATGGGCGCCAGCGCACCTTGCGGCGAAGGCGCACTAAATGCTAATGCGCGCGCCGTTTCTGGCTCACCTGCGCCAAAGGGGGCGGCTTGCGGCGGCGTGGCTTGTGCACCGGGGGCAAGTGGCCTGCCCATCGGCGTACGCGAGAAATCTTCCGGCTCTTCACCGACACCGGGAAGCCAGTTAAAGTTACGTTCGAACCAGCTAGGTTGCGATACAGGTTGCAACGATGGCGAGAGTGGCGGCGATTGCGGGGGTAATTGCTGCACAAAACTGGTGTTGGCCGGTGGAGGTGGCGCAGAAGGCGCACTCGCCGCGGGCGCATTATAGTTCATTTGTGGCACGGCATCGTAATTTTCAGGCGTAACCACCGGTGCGGTGGCCACCGCAGGCGGTGCACCATACATGCCAGCCCCGCTTTGCGAATTCAGTGGCGGCGGGCGACGATCGGTGGGTACCAGCTTATTATAACGTGGGGGGCGTGGATCTTCGGGGATCAGGTAGGAACAGCCTACCAGCGCCGTGAATGTAATGGCACAGCCCAGCGCCGACCATATTAGGCCGAAGCGAAAACCAGTTTCATGCGGTGAGGGACGAAATTCCATGCTGCCAAGCGTGCGTATGTTGAGTTTTCTTTTCGAGTTACCAGCGAATTCGCAGCCTGTCTAGGTTGCATATTACAAGGCCCGCTGATATAAGGCGCACCAACCCACTTATCCACAGGCATGTATGGCACCGCGTAAAACAACACCTAAAGCAAAACACTCTTCGGCTACCGCATCGCTGAACGAAGCGATGGGCAGAGAAACCAGCCCGCATGATGCACAGGCCTTTGCCCAGAATATGGCACAGGCCAGCGAAGTGTGGCAGCGCGTGTTGCAGTTGCTGATGCAACATAACGTGGGCAAGCCCAGCGTGGGCCATACCGATCCGCTCGCCTACACCGAATCGCTGATTCACACCATGCGCCATATCAGCTTTGACCCGATGAAGGTGATGGAGAGCAATATTGCGCTGATGGCCGACCATGCCCGCCTCGCCCATGTAATGACCAGTAAAATGCTGGGCCGCGAAGCCAAAAGCTTTGTGATTGAAACCCCTAAAGATCGCCGCTTCAAAGATGAAGCCTGGCAGGAAAATGCCTGGTTCAATTACCTGCGACAAAGCTACCTTATCAATGCGCGCTGGCTTTCGGAATCGACCGAGAATGTGCAAGGCCTCGATAAACAAAGCGCGCACAAGCTGAACTTTTTTGTGCGGCAATTTGTCGATGCCATGTCGCCTTCCAACAATATGTTCACCAACCCCGAAGTGGTGCGCGCCACGCTCGATACGAACGGTGAAAATCTGGTGCGCGGCCTGAACCGCTTGCACGAAGATATTGAAAAAGGCGATGGTAAATTACGCATCACCATGACCGATGAAAAAGCCTTCACGCTAGGCAAAGATATTGCCGCGACCCCCGGCAGTGTGGTGTATCAAAACGACTTAATGCAGCTGATTCAGTTTCAGGCCACCACCAAGCAGGTGCATGAAGTGCCCGTGCTGATTACGCCAGCGTGGATCAACAAATATTATATTCTCGATCTGCGGCCAGAAAATTCGCTGGTCAAATGGCTGACCGATCATGGCTATACGGTGTTTATTATTTCGTGGGTGAACCCCGATGAAACACTGGCGCGCAAACGCTTCGACGACTACTTAATGGAAGGCCCACTCACCGCACTGAATGTGATTGCTGATATCACCGGCTGCCCGCAAACCTCGCTGGTGGGCTATTGCCTTGGCGGCACGCTTACCGCTATCACGCTTGCCTATCTGCGCGCGCAGGGGCAAGAGGCGCGCATTGCTTCGGCCACCTACCTTACCACGCTGATCGATTTTACCGATGCCGGTGACCTTGCGGTGTTTATTGATGACACCCAGCTTGAAAGCCTAGAAGAGCGCATGCAGGAGCAAGGCTACCTCGATGCTGCCGATATGGCGAACACCTTTAACATGCTGCGCAGCAATGATCTGATTTGGTCGTTCGTGGTGAATAATTATCTGCTCGGCAAAGACCCCTTCCCGTTTGATTTATTGTATTGGAATTCCGATGCAACGCGCATGCCCGCCACCATGCACGCCTTTTACCTGCGCAACATGTATCAGCAGAACAGGTTGGTGAAACCGAACGGGCTTGAAATTGCCGGTATGCCCATCAACCTCACCAAAATTAAAACACCCACCTATGTGCTGGCCACGAAAGATGACCATATCGCACCGTGGATGTCGACCTATGCCGCCACCCAAGTGTATGATGGGCCGGTGACATTTACGCTCGCCGATTCTGGGCATATTGCAGGCGTCATCAACTCGCCTGCCAAAAATAAATATTGTTACTGGAGCTGCGATAAAAACCCCGTAAAGCCACAGCAATGGTTAGAAAATTCTAAACAAAGCGAAGGCTCATGGTGGCCACATTGGGGCGAATGGCTGAAACAGATTCCCGGCAAAAAAGTGCCTGCGCGCAGCGTGGGGAACCGCAAATACAAACCAATAGAAGAAGCGCCCGGAAGTTTTGCCCGCGTGCGCGCCTAGTGCTTGTGGCGCGGTGTAGCATTCACTCACATGCACCATGAATGACTATCTGCAGGCACGTATAAGCAAATTATGCTCGACAGCCTGAAAAGGCTGCTATAAACACGGGGCAAGGTTGGCAATTTTTTTGCCTAACATATTGAAATTATTGTTTAACGGAAGAATATATGAACCAGATTTCGAAATTACGTTTGCTCACCACAGTATCGGGCCTTGCTGCCGCTGCGCTGTTTTCCACGGCTGCAGGCGCTGTGACCAACATTGGTAGCAGCACCACGAACTCTACCACCGCTACTGGCGCTGGTTCGCTGTTCCTGTTTGATACCAACGCTGGCTCGCTGAGCAACAGCGGCACCATTGGCGCCACCAGCGGCAGCGCGATTACTGCTTCGGGCACCAACACGGGTACCATCACCAACACTGGCACCATTGAAACAGCTTCTGCTGGCAGTGCAGCAGTAGATGTGAACGCTGGCAGCACCATCACCAACTCGAGCATCATTCGCAACAACACTGCCAACGGCGATGCGATTGAAATTTCCACCACCGGCGGCACCAGCACCACCACCATCACCAACAGCGGCACTATTTCTGCCAGCGGCACTGGCGATGCGATCGATGGTTCGGCACTCGTTTCAACGGAAGCATTAAGTGTAACCAACAGCGGCACCATCACTGGCGACGTTGAGTTCGGCGCTGGTGCAGACAGCTTCACGCAAACTGCTGGCACCACCACTGGTAATCTTAACCTCGCTAACGGTGCAAATACCGTAACCTTAAGCGGTGGCACCTTAACCGGTAACATCGCTGGTGGCACCGGTGTAGACACTGTAAACCTCAGCGGCGCAACGCTTGCTGGCACCGTTGATGGTGCAGGCGGCAACGACGTGGTAAACTTCAGCGGCACGGGCACCAAAACCCTCAGCACCGCGATTTCGAACGTTGAAGACATTAACTTCACCGCTGGTACCACGAACCTGAATGCTGGCGCAGCACTGGGCTCCACCACTTCGGATATCTCGGCTGACGCCACGGTGAACTTAAACACCAACGTGACCACCACCACCTTCAGCAACGCTGGCACCTTGGTGCTTGATGGCACCGCCACCAGCGCCAACCGCGTGATCACCGGCGCCTACTCGCAAACCGCTGCAGGTACCCTGCAACTGGCCTTCGATGATGCAACCACCGCAACCAACAACGCCACGCTCGGTGTTTCGGGTGCTGGTACATTTGCCGATGGCGCAACCATTTACGTGGATGTTGCCGATTTAAGCACCACCTTCACCACCACCGCTATCAACGGCGATGCCTGGACGGGTTTTGATGGTGGCGCCGCATTGGTAGGCGATATTGCTGATCTGAAAATTTTCACCAGCAACCCGCTCATTAAATTCACCGCTTCGGCTGGTGGCGCGAACGACATTACCCTCACCGCAGCTGCCGCAACGGCCACTGAAATCACCACCAACGTACTGAACTCGACCGGTGCGGGTGAAATCACTTCAACTGAGCTGGCAACCGCTGCCGGTGGCGCTGGTAGTGCGAATTCAGTGAACGCAACTTCGGTTCAAGCAGCGTTTGGTTCGTTACTCCGTGATCTGAACACCGCAGGTAACACCACATCCTTCAACATCATTGTCAACGCGTTTGCTGGCCTCGGCTCGACGGATGCCGTTGCAGTAGCGCTGGGCGATCTGCAGGCAGATCCAGCGATCGTAAGCAGCGGCTCGCAGAGTTCTGTTGCCGGCATTGAATCGATCAACGCCATCGCTGCGAACAACCTC
>JBILFK010000017.1:0-18337 GCA_044351685.1 Rickettsiales bacterium
TTTTTGCCCCAGCATTTCGCGCGCTATGGCTTCGCTATAGGCATCATCCACCCCAATAATCGCGGTATCATTCGTATGTTGCCTATCAAAAATATGCCGCTTGGCCGCAATATATTCGGCCATTGTGCCGTGCCTATCCAGATGGTCAGGGCTAAAATTCAGCAGCACTGCAATATCAAATTTCGTGCTGCGCACTAGCTCTAGCTGATACGAAGAAAGTTCGAGCACATACACCCCATCTGCGCCCTGTGCTTGCAGCGAAAGCACGGCTGTGCCAAGGTTGCCACCCACCTGCACTGGCATGCCCGCCTGTGCAATAATATGCGCAATTAAGCTGGTGGTCGTCGATTTTCCGTTGGTGCCGGTAATCGCAATATAACGTGCATGCGGGTTGGCGCGGTAAAGCAATTCAATGTCGCCAATCAGCCCCACACCATGTGTCGTTGCAAGTGCCACCACTGCGTGCGGTTTCGGAAAGGTGGTTGGCACGCCGGGGCTTAGCACCACTTCGGCAAGTTCGTGCCACGGCCATGTTTCACATGGTGCAATCTGCACAGTTGGTAAAGCGCGCAGCAATGCATTGCGGCTTTCTTCGCCATCATCCCACGCGAACACACGCGCGCCTGAAGCAATGAGTGCCGCAGCAGTGGCTTGGCCAGTTTTACCAAGCCCCACCATGCCATACGTTTTGCCTTGTGCAAATGCGAGATGCATTACCGTAACTTTAACGTCGAAAGCCCAACCAGTGCCAATATCACAGCGATAATCCAGAAGCGAATCACGATGGTGGGTTCTTTCCAACCCAGCTTCTCGAAGTGATGGTGAATTGGCGCCATTTTAAATACGCGCTTGCCCGTAAGCTTGAATGACGCCACCTGAATCATCACCGAAAGCGCCTCAAGCACAAACAAGCCACCAATAATCGCCAGCACAATTTCGTGCTTGGTAATCACCGCAATCGTGCCAAGTGCGCCCCCAAATGCCAGGCTGCCGGTATCGCCCATAAACACCATGGCAGGCGGTGCGTTATACCATAAAAACCCAAGCCCTGCGCCAATAATTGCTGCACAAAACACCGCCAGTTCACCGGTGCCGGGCACTGCATTGATTTGCAGATATTGCGCAAAAATAATATTCCCCACCAGATAGCTGATCAGCGCAAAACAGCTGGCCGCAATCATAATCGGCACAATCGCCAAACCATCGAGCCCATCGGTCAGATTCACAGCGTTCGATGCGCCAATCATCACCACCATCGCAAACGGAATATAAAACATCCCAAGGTTAATCATGAAATCTTTGAAGAACGGAATCGCCAGCTGGTGATTCAAATGCGCCGGGGCAAGCGTGGTAATCCAGTAGGCAGCAATCAGCGAAATCACGAATTGCGAGAGCAATTTTTTCTTGCCCGAAAGCCCGCGTGAATTTTTCTTGGAAACTTTCAGGTAATCATCGGCAAAGCCAATCACGCCGTAACCAAGCGTAACAAACAGCGCGCACCACACATAGCCACTGGTAATATCGGCCCATAAAATCGTCGAGATGGTTACCGAAAAAAGCATCATCAATCCACCCATCGTGGGCGTGCCTTTTTTGGTAATCAGGTGCGATTCCGGGCCATCATCACGAATGGGTTGGCCGCCATGCTGCTTGGTTTTCAGCCAGCGAATCAGCGGTGGGCCAATCACGAAACAAATAATCAGCGAAGTCAGTATCGCCCCGCCACTGCGAAACGTCAGGTACCGAAACAGGTTAAAGAACTGAAACTCTTCTGCCAGCGGCCAGAGAAAATTATACAGCATTAGGCTTCTCCCGCGTCAAAGCGGGCGGCATTCGTTTCCATGGCTTGCACCACAAGCTCCATCTTGCTTCCGCGTGATCCCTTCACCAACACCAAATCACGGTCACGCAGTGCCGAAACCACCGTTGGCGCCAATTCACCACTGCTCAGCGCATAGGCGCCGCGCATGCTTTCGGGCAGCGCGTGGTACATCGATTCCATAAATTTTCCGGCCGCAAACACCAGATCCATCTGGTTGTTGATTAGCGAAGGCACCAGCCCCACATGCATATCGTGCGCATGTTCGCCAAGCTCCAGCATATCGCCCAGCACCACCAATGTGCGGCATGGCTCGGGCGAGGCATCACGCAACTCAGCAATTTTTTCAACCGCGCCGCGCATCGAAATGGGGCTCGCATTATAGCAATCATCCACCAGGCGCAAATGCCCGCCTTTTACCGCCAGCTTGCGAATTTGTCCACGGCCTTTTGGCTCGCTGAAAAATTCAAATTGCGCCGCCGCTTTGGCCATATCGCCGCCCACGGCTTCCACCATCGCCAACACCGCCACCGACATCAGCGCCCAATGTTTACCAATCGCTCCCAAGCGGTAACGCAGCTCGGTTCCGGTAATGCTGGCATCCACCACGGCATGCAAATCTTCAATGCGGTAATGCAGCAAGCGGCATAGCGCCTGCGGCGAAGTGCCAAACGATAATATACGGTCAAGACCCTGCTTTTCTGCGTGCTTGCGGCAGCGCGCATAATGCGGGTTATCGGCATTCAGCACCGCAACGCCCTGCTGCTGCATACCCACGAACATTTCGCTTTTGGCATCGGCAATGCCTTCCACCGAATCAAAAAACTCGATATGCACCGCATCGACCGTGGTGATAATTGCTACATCTGGCCGCACTATGCGCGAAAGGGCCGCAATTTCACCGGCATGGTTCATGCCCATTTCCAGCACCGCAAACTGCGTGTCTTTTGGCATGTTCGCGAGCGTTAACGGTACGCCCAAATGGTTATTCAAATTGCCTTCGGTGGCATGCGTGTTGCCGCACACTTTCAGCGCTGCTTTTAGCATTTCTTTGCAGCCGGTTTTGCCCACGCTACCCGTAATGCCCAAAAATTTTGCTGCACTTCGCGCCCGCGCCGCAACGCCCAATTGCTGCAAGGCTTTTTCAGTATCGGCGACTAAAATTTGCTGCGCTTCCGGCACACCTTCAACGTAACGGCTTACCAGTGCGCCAGCGGCACCCTTCGCAATCGCTTCATGCACGTAAGCGTGGCCATCCGATGCACCGCCTGTAAGCGCCACAAACAACGCCGCAGGCTTAATGCTGCGCGAATCAATCGTTACCGATTCCGCCACCCAATCTCCTGTGCCGCACCCTTCGGTTGCCGCTGCAATTTCACTACTGTGCCACAATCCCATCGTCACGCTCCTACGGCTTTTCTTATGATTTCTGCATCATCAAAATGCAGGGTCTGCTCGCCGACGATTTGGTATTCTTCATGTCCTTTTCCTGCCACCACCAGCACATCGCCTGTGCCGAGATTGCGGATAGCGGTTTCAATCGCTTCTGCACGATCGCCAATTTCAAGTGCACCCGGTGCCGCCGCACGAATTGCTGCGCGAATCGTTGCGGGCGCTTCGCTGCGCGGATTATCATCGGTGATAATCACACGGTCAGCAAGGCGTGTTGCCACCTCACCCATCACGGGGCGTTTGCCGGCATCACGGTCGCCGCCGCAGCCAAAAACCACATGCAGTTTATGTTCGGTATGGGCTCGAAGTGTGTGCAAAATATTTTCCAATGCGGCTGGGGTGTGTGCGTAATCAATAAACATTGCTGCGCCGCTCGCGTGAAGCGCAACACGCTCTAACCTGCCACGCACACCACGCATTTTTGTGAATTGCGGCAACAACGTCTCAGATGCAAAATTGCAACGCCGCACAAGGCCATACGCTGCAAGCATGTTATAGATCTGAAAGCCACCATAAAGCGGCACATCGAAGTGATGCTCCACACCTTCCATTTCAAGCGCAGCACGAATGCCACCCGTGTGCGGCGTAAGCGATATAATGCGGTAATCACGCGCCTGTTTGCCATAGGTTTGCACAGCAATGCCGCGCGCTTCGGTTGCGGCGATCAATGTTTTTCCATACGCATCATCGGCATTGATAATGGCTGCGCCATCCTGCGTTAGCAGCGTATCAAACAATCGCGCCTTTGCTGCAAAATAGGCATCGATGGTACCATGATAATCCAGATGGTCGCGGCTTAAATTGGTGAATGCTGCAGCCGTTAGACGCACGCCATCCAACCGCTTCTGATGCAACCCATGGCTCGATGCCTCAATCGCCACATGCTGCACATGCTGCGCTGCAAGCGCCTGCAGTGTGCGGTGCAGCAATATTGGCTCTGGCGATGTATTATTTGCGGGAAATTCGGCATTCAGTTCTGCAATCGGCGAGCGCAAACCCAGCGTGCCCATCGATGCAGAACTAGCACCCGCGCCTGCAAAAAACTGTCGGGCAAATTCAGCGGTCGATGTTTTGCCGTCGGTGCCGGTAACGGCTACCACATGTGTGGGCTGTGGCGCATAGAAGCTGGCGGCAAGCTTTGCCGCCGCTTCGCGGGTATCGCGCACTACCACACCGATAACTCCCGAAGGCAACGAATCCGCATCACTCTGCGCTTCCGTCACCACCACGCTTGCACCGCGCGCAATCGCATCGGCAATATAGGCAGCGCCATGTTTTTGGGTTCCCGCAATCACCACAAAAACCGCGCCCGATATTGCCTGGCGCGAATCGGTTATTACCGCGCTCACGCGCACATTCTCTGGCACCTGCGCCGCTATACCGGCATCACGAAATAACTCAGTAAGCAACTGCATGAATCGGGCTTTCAGCAGCAGGTTTCTGGTAGTTTAAAGCTTTGGTTTCCGATGCTTTCCATATCAATTCGTTTTCAGCATCGTGCGTATCTTCGGCAGGCATAAGGGCAAGGCTTGCAGCAGCGCGCTCAATAAAACGCTTCACCACCGGCGCCGAAATCCAGCCGCCCGTGGCATAACCATAGGTGCTTTTATTGCCCTTAGGTTCATCCACCATTACCAGAATCGCGTAGCGTGGCGCTTGCGTCGGGAACACGCCCACGAAGCTCGCCAGCTTGGCATCTTTTTTATACCGGCCGCCCGTCACTTTTTCTGCGGTGCCGGTTTTGCCGCCCACATTATAGCCCTTTGCATTCGCCGATTTTGCCGTGCCGTGCGTCACCACTAGTCGCATCAACTGCACCATTTCCTGCGATACTTTTTCGCCTAACACTTGCCGTGATTCTACCGGCGCACCATCGCGTTTACGCAAGGTCAGCGGCACTTCGCGTCCGCCATTCGCAATGGTTGCATAGGCGCGCATCACATGCAGCGGCGAGACCGACATGCCATGGCCAAACGAAATCGTCATGGTGTTAATCGGCTTCCAGTCTTTGGGGATCAGCGGGTGGCTGCGCTCGGGCAATTCCAGCGGCACAGGGGCAAACAGGCCAAGCGATTTTAGCGTTTCCTGCAGGCGCTCGGTGCCAACATCCAGTGCCATTTTCACTGTGCCGATATTTGATGAATATGCAAACACCTCAGGTACCGACATAAACCGATTGAGCGGGTGCGTATCGTCGATGGTAAAGCGCGAAATGCGAATGGGGCTTCGCGCATCATACATACCCATCAGGTCGGTGACACCATGCTCAAGCGCCGATGCGGTAGTGAATGTTTTAAACACCGAACCCATTTCATAGGCACCAAGTGTGGCGCGGTTAAAACGGTCTTCCTCGGGTAGCGCGGTGGGGTGTTGCGGGTCAAATTCCGGCAAGTTCACCATCGCCAGAATCTCACCTGTGGTAATATCCATCATCATCGCGGTGGCGCCAATCGCGCGGAATTCTTCTACAGTGCTGGCAAGTTCATCGCGCAGCATCGCCTGCAATCGTAAATCCAGCGAAAGCGCGATGGGCGTATTATCCCATTCTTCTTTCAGCGCACTATCGAGCTGCTTCTCAAGCCCACTCAAGCCGTTATTATCAATACCCACATAGCCCAGCACATGCGAAAATAACCCGCTATACGGATAAACACGCCGCGTCGCACTCTCGAAGAATAAGCCGGGCACACCCAAATTATTTACCTGCTCTTGTTGCGCGGGTGTCAGGTTGCGGCGCAGATACATAAAGGTACTGCGCTTGCGCATTAGTTTATGATACAGCGCCTCCTGTGACATATCGGGAAACACCGCGTGCAACAGCGCTGCTACGTCGCGCTCATGGCGAATGATCGCCGGGTTCGCCACCAGCGATGCCGTTTCTACCGAAGTGGCCAGCATCAGGCCATTGCGGTCCACAATATCGCGCCGCGCAATATTGGCCACGGGGGCTTTTGAAACATCCACATCTTCTTCGCTTTGCAACAGCAATTGCGGCTCACTGACCAGTCGCTTGAACGGGTAATCGCCACCACCCACTAGTCCCACTTCAATCAACCGCAACCCAAGCGCGGCAAAACACAGGCTAAAAAATACCGCCACGCACAGCACCCGCATGCGCGAGTTTTCATGCTCACGCAGTTGCGTGCTTTCGCTATGTACAATCCGGTTATATGGCCGGTTTCCCAGCGCCTGCAAACCTCTCACTGGCGCCCTCCCACGGGTGCGAATACCGCCGAATCCGAAACCGGATACAGCAACGCATCCTGCGGTTCAGCGGGCACTATTTCACGCGCCGGCAACACCTGCACATGCTGCACATCGAGAATTTGCACACTTGAAATCGGTGCCACCTGTATATGCGCCTCGGCCAGCGCTTTTAAGCGCTCGGGGCGATTCAGATACGCCCACTCGGCATTCAGCATATGGATGGATTTATTTTCCTGCACCAACGCTGCACGCATATTGATCACTTCGCGCTGCACATCCTGCACCGAATATTTTACCAGATACAACCCGAAGGCCGCTACAGCGATACCGCCCATCCAGGCAAAATTGGCGATTCTAAATTTCATGCGCTTCGCTCCACGCGGGTTGATCAGTTCGGATTGCTAAGCGTAATCTTGCCGATCGTGCGCGTGGATTGAGGCGCTGTTCTTCTGAGCTTGGAAAATATTTTTCTGGATTGGGAAGCGTGAAGCTTCCGGTAGCTGTTGATTCTGAAATAGCGAGCGCTTGCGGCTGATGCCGCGAAGTTGCTTCGCGGTGCTTACCGCTACGGCGGCGTAAAAATTGTTTCACGATACGGTCTTCGAGCGAATGAAAACTCACCACCACCAACCGCCCGCCGGGGCGCAGCAATTTTTCAGCCGCATGCAGGGCCATTTCCAATTCTTTCAGCTCGCTATTCACCTCCATGCGAATCGCCTGAAAGCTGCGCGTTGCCGGGTGATTCTTGCCAGTTTTCGGCAGCACCCGTGAAATGATACTTGCTAGCTGTAAGGTGGTGCGAATCGGTGCTTCACCGCGCGCATCGATAATCGCGCGGGCAATGCGGCGCGCGGCTTTTTCTTCGCCATATTGCACTAAAATGCGCGTCAGCGCTTCGAGGTCATAGCCGTTCACTACATCATCGGCGCTAATGCCTTCCTGCCCCATGCGCATATCCAGCGGCGCATCCTGCTGGAACGAAAAGCCGCGCTCTGGCGTATCGATCTGCATTGAGGAAACCCCAATATCCAGCACCACCCCATCCACCGCGTCAATGCCAGCGGTGGCGAGCAGTGCGATCATCTGGCTGAAGCGGCCAGGAACGAATAAAAAATGCCCGGGGAACTCCCGGGCAAGCGCATCGGCAAGTAATCGTACATTCGGGTCACGGTCGAGCGCGACCACGCGGCAAGTTGCTGCCCCTAAAATTCCGCGGCTATAGCCGCCAGCACCAAACGTGCCGTCTATAATCGTATCGCCCGCTTGCGGTGTCAGCGCGGCAAGCACCTCAGGCAGCATCACGGGGATATGCGCGCTCATGCCGCACCCCCAGATTTTAATACCAAACGCTGTTCTTTGGCACGGGCGCGCGCGGCGGTTTCGTGCGCTGCAAATTTTTCCGGCGCCCAAATCTCAAACGTGGCGCCCTTACCCACGAATACACCCACACTCGTAATGCCTGCCTGCGCCATCAGCGCTTCGGGCAGCACAATGCGGCCTTCCCCATCGAACGGCAGCTGCACCGAGCCCCCCAGTATCGCAGTGGCGAACGCATCGCGCTCTTCGGAAAACGGGTCCAGCGATTCAATACGCGCATACAGCGCTTCAATTCTATCCATGCCGCAGGCTTCAATGCAGTCATGCACGAACGAGCTATACACAATCACGCCATTGAAATGCTGCTGCTGCAGCACAGCACGCAAAGCCGGCGGCACCGAGACGCGCCCCTTCTTGTCGATCTGCTTTTCGAATGTCGATAGGAATAGCGCCATGCGTTATGCCTTTGGGAAACCCCGGTTGATTATGACACGCACTGCACTCGGCAGCGAACTTCCAATGTCCATTTATTTCAATTAATTAGACCAACATTTTGATGTTATTTCGAAATATCAGGCCGCTTTAGTTGATATGGATTTTTTTGGTATAGTTTGGAAATTATTGGGAAGATATGGATTTTCCCCGCTCCGGTCAAGAGAAATTTTGGCAGGGCAGCTTGTGCACAGCGCTCCGCCCCTCGCGCAAATCTATACACAGCCTCATTAAACGATCGTTCTGCTTATTTCCAATAAAACTGCCCCCAGCGTCATATCGCTGTCACATGCGTGTGGTAGCGTTGCGCAATGGATGCCACCACGCGTGATCTGAAGCTTACCAATGACCGAGGCGGCGGGTTGCTGGCTGGCATTCAGGTGCATCACACCCCTCAAAGTCCCTATTGCAGCATCCACATCATGCCGCGCACTGAATTGGAACCTGCCAGGCTTACGCAGCTCGGCGCGCAGATCGATAGCGCCATCCCGCGCATTCGCATTACACAACAGCTTTATGGCCCAAGCGGCCAGTATGCCTCTACCCATGCGATAACCCGAACACAATCAAGCGTAGAGCCCGATGGCCGCCTTGTCATCAATCACGTGTTGATGAGTGAGCTCGATGATGTGCTAGCCAATACCTTGCTATTACTTGCGGAAAAACCGTCAGTCAGTGCCGGTGCCGCATTAACCCCACCATTACTTTCATCCCCCGAGCTTATTCTGGCATCACAAAAACTTGGGGTCGCAGCGCGTGTCGAGGCGCTGGTAAAACAACGCACTTCCGATTTCCCTTAACAAAAACAGCCCTGAGCCCGCCTTCGGCAGAAAAACAATTCGCAGGATTGTTTTTTTTCTGCCTCAGCGGCGCGCAGGACTAGCAACGCGATGTCCGTAGCAAGATAAATAAACAAACGCCAGATGGCCTATAAGCCGGGTTCTGTACCCATTGCTGGGCGATGACCATTCCTCTAGGCGTGCTGTTACCAACACGCTCAAGCGACATACCCGTGTGCGGGGGCAGCACCCCTTGCCCGCTTGCGCGGGTGGCACACCTATTTTGTCTTGCTCCCGGTGGGGTTTACCATGCCGCTTCTGTTACCAGAAACGCGGTGCGCTCTTACCGCACCTTTTCACCCTTACCTTGCAACTTACGCCGCAAGGCGGTTTGTTTTCTGTGGCACTTTCCCTTGGGTTACCCCAGGCGGGCGTTACCCGCCACCGTGCTAGCTGGAGCCCGGACTTTCCTCGGAGAGTGTTCGCCGCCTTGAAGGTTCTCCCTTCGCAGCACCATAATGTCCCCGCGATCATCCAGCCATCTGGCGGAGTTAGGGTACAGGGTTCAGGGGTTAGAGTACAGCAAAATAGCCTAACCAATGCGTGAGCGCCAAGCCGCCTTAAGCTCACGCATGCAACTTCACACTCAAAAGTACACTGAGCGTAGCGAAGGACTTTTGAGTGATGCGTTATACCATCCCATGCAGCGCAGCGAGCAGCCCGGCGCATTCATGGTCCCACACACCATCCAGATTCATCGGGCGGTAATGGCGCTGAAAAGCCACCACGCATTTTTCGGTTTTTTCGCCGTAAACGCCATCAAGCTTCAGGCCGTAGCCCCAATTCACCAAGCTTTGCTGCAGCCGTTGCACGGGGATGCCGCTATCGCCACGTTTTAATTCTTGGCTGGTAAGCGGCCGTGCATGTTCGGGGAACAGCCCCACACCATCACGCGCCAACGCTGGCCAATCGAATAATTCGCCCGGGTCCATTTTGCGCAAAAACGCAATATCGGAATGCCCCTGCACATTGCGCGCGGGAATGGTGTGGCGCGCCAGAATTTCTAAACTCAGTGCGGTCACGGCCTGCATCTGGGCTTTGGGAAAAGGCGTATAGCCTTCGTTATGGCCGGGATTGCAGATTTCAATCCCTATCGAACGCGCATTGATATTGCCAAACCCGCGCCAGTGGCTTTCGCCGGCGTGCCATGCGCGGTGTTCTTCGGCCACCAGCCGAAACACATCGCCCGTTTCACTCACCACATAATGCGCGGAAACTTTGGCCTCCACTTCGCACAGCCGCTCAATGGCGCCTTCGCAGGTGCGCATATCGGTGTAATGCATGATCAGCATATCTACCGGCTGGCCGCCGCGATCATCGTAATTGGGTGAGGTAAAATGCTCAATAATCTGCATGTTGATGGCTTAGCTTCCCTGCATACAGGCTGCAAGCAAATGCTGATTTTTCACAGTTTTGTCATACACGCGCGGCGATGGCTGGGTTATAACTAGCCAGATATTACGTCAAAGGTGTCTTCTATGAGCGATAAGCCAAAACTTATGTCCACCACTGCGCGCATTCGCATTAGCGCCCCCAAGTTTGATCTGATGAATACCGCGATTGATAAAAATAACCGCGAGGTCATGACCAAGCTGTTCGAGTGGCTACGCGAGGGCGAATCAAGCTTTATGGATATGGGAGATGACAGCGCCCCGCTTCCGGAAATTCATTTTGAACTCACACCCGAACGGCAGAAATGGCTTGCAGAACGCGGTGTGTTTACCGAAGAACCCACCCAAGAACAACTGGAAGCAACGATGGCCAAAAGCATTATCCCGCGCCCATTATCCGATGATGGTAGCGGCGAAGTCAGCGTGCTCCGCTCGTTGGGCTTAGCCATGAGCGAGGCCTATAAAAAAATTCCCGAAAATCCCGAACACGATGATAATGTCCTGCGGCTGGATGCGGTTAAAAAATGCCTGCAGGCGATATGCAGTTTGGCGGTTTCTTTGACACGAACGGCCCCGATTCTAAACTCACCAGCACCGTATCGTTTGCGTTTCCCGGATTTCATAACAGCAAGCAGGGAATCATTTCCGAATCCGATTATCCTGGCGACACCCAGTTCCCTGAGCTTTTGCTAAAAGCAATCAATCTGCCTTCCATGCAAAGGCTGGTGGCAACCAGTATTCAATCGAACGGTAATTTGCGTCAGCGGGACTAAATCTGCTCCAGTGCAGCTAGTTTAGGGCGGCGCAGCGTAATGATCGCCACACCTGCCACGGTCAGCAGCGTGCCAAATTTCACTAGCCAGCTTAGCGGGTCGCCAAATATCAGCACGCCGCAGGCAATGCCCACAATCGGTGTCAGCAGCGAATAAGGCACCACCTGGCTCATCTGGTAACGCTTCAGCAACCACAGCCACAATCCATACCCCACCAGCGATGAAAACACTGCACTATACGCAATGCCCAGCCATGCGCTCAGCGGTGCGGTGGCAATTAAGTGCAGCTGATGGTCTTCCACCAGCAATGTCAGCAACACCATTTGCGGCAGCGCCAAAAGCCCCGGCCAGAATAATAACGGAATCACATCGCAGGGCGGCATTTTTTTCATCACCATATTGGCAAAGCTCCATGCCAGTGCGCCGCCCATTGCAATCATGAAGGGCCACCATGCGGCAAGCACATTGGGTGTGCCAGCAATCACCAGCAGCCCGGCAAACGAAACCAGCAACCCAAAGCTGCGCCACGGCCCCAGATAATCGCGAAAGAAAATCGCCGAAAGCAAACACGAAAATGGCACGCCCATTTGTGTGGCAATAATCGCCGAGGTAATATTCAGCCCCTGCGACATCGCAAAAAAGATCAGCGAAAAATGCAGCGTAATATACAGCATCGATAATAACGCCATATCTTTCAGGCGCGGCATACGCTGACGCCATACGAACGGTGCAAGTATTATGCTTAGCAGCACAAATCGCAGCAGCACCGTCAGGAAGGGCGGAAAATGCTCCATCGCAAATTTCGAAGCGGCAAAATTACCACCCCAACAGCTCGCCACAATCACCGCCGCCAGCGCACTAAGCAATGGCAAATTGGTTGAATTATTGCCTGCAGCATCCTGATTTAAATCTGTTTTATCTGTATTCATTTTTTGTAGAATGCCATGTCTCTTTATGTTACACTTCATGTCCCTGCGGTAAAACGGGTACGCTCAGTTAACGTGTTACGCTAACATGAGCAACTATTCTTCGCCTTCTTTTCTTCGCCAGAAAAAAAGAGGGCTTAGAACAAGTTCTAAGCCCCAAGTCGCTCGGCAAGCAAGTCGGTTCCGGTTTCCCGGAAATTCGGTGTAAGGGGTGCAGCCGCTAGGGCGTGTTTGCACCCTTTGTCGTTTTCAGGCCGTAGCGCCGCGCGTTGCTACCTGCCCGTTTCATTCCATCGCCGCGCTGTTTGGCAATCGCTTCAAAGGCGGCGTTCACTGCTGCCAAGCGATACCCCAAAATGGCAATCGTTTCTTTCGATGCACCCACTGCGTGATATTGATCGGGGTGCAAAAAGCGCACCTGTTCCATGTAACGCGCACGAATTTCTTCGTTGCTGGCGCGGCGGCTAACGCGCAATACATCGTAAGGCGATGTTGCGCCAATCATCAGAAACTTGCTCACTTCCGTGCGGAAGTCTTCGCGGCTAATGCCCCAAATGGCAGCAATCGCGCCCAGCAATTCCAGCTCTGCGGCATTCATTGGTGCATCGGCATTGGCTAGCTGCATCAAGCGACGCAATATTTCACTGCGCGTGGCGCTATCGGCCTGCATACCGCGAATCTGCCGGGCATATTGCAGCGCGCTGGTGCGGTCATTCATATGTTTCACAAACAGGCTACGCTGTTTCAATGCATCTTGCCCAGCGAACGGGAATACGGTTTCAAACACCGCATATTCAGAAGGTGTCGCCGCACCATCGGCCGCAGCAACTTTTGCCGAAAGTGCAGTGATGGCATATTGAAACGCTAACTGATCTACCCCCGCATGGATTTTTTGCACGCGTGGCACAGCAGTGAATGCACTGCGCAGCCATGGCAGAAAATCTTCGGTAAATGCGGTTAAACTGGTCATAAGAAGCGTTCGGTATGTGACGATATTTCGCGTTTGCGAGTTATTCTACCCACTATATATAGATGCACCCGATGGGTGACAACAACATTTTGTGGTTCTGAAATTCGTCTGCCCACTTCTTAAGATACGGCGAGCATTTGTGCTGTGAAAGACACACTACACGATTGTGGATGAAATGTCGATGCACGAATGCGCAGCGTAAAAAGCAACACATCGCACGTCAAAAAATCCTGCCATCGCGTGCGCAGAGCATCCCAGAAAAAGTTACGGTTTTCTTAGGTTTTCGTGATATCTGCAAAAAATCGTTGTCGCGTGCGTGCGCAGCGAAAAAAATTCTGTCACGTTGATTGCGAAATACTGGACGCGAGGTTTTTTTACGCCTAAAACACCCTCATATTCATTTCAGCGCAACAAGGTGTATCATGGCGAAGCAACCGATTTACGAAGGCAAGGCAAAAAAACTTTTCGAAGGGCCTGAGCCTGGAACACTGATTGCGCATTACAAAGATGATGCCACCGCATTTAACAATAAAAAGCGCGGCACCATTCAGGGCAAAGGCATCATCAATAATAAAGTTTCCGAATTCATGATGACACGCCTGGGTGAAATTGGCATTCCCACGCACTTTATCAAAACCATCAATATGCGCGAACAACTCGTGCGCGCAGTCGATATTGTGCCGCTGGAAATTATTATTCGCAATTACGCTGCCGGTTCTTTTGCCGAGCGCTTTGGTGCCTTCGAAGGCGAACCTCTGGGTTCACCACTCATCGAATTCTGTTTGAAAGATGATCGCCTCGGCGATCCGTTCATTGCCGAAGATCATATTTTTGCATTCGGCCTCGCCGAACCCGAAGAAATCGATGAAATTCGCCACTATGCGCTGCGCATCAACGATTATCTCAGCGGCCTGTTTTACGGTGTTGGCATTCGCCTGATTGATATGAAGCTCGAGTTCGGCCGCTACTACGAAGGCGACCTTGAACAGATCGTGCTGGCCGATGAAATTTCGCCCGATACCTGCCGCCTGTGGGATTTAAAAACCAACGAAAAAATGGATAAAGATCGTTTCCGCCGCGATATGGGCGGCGAAGAAGATGCCTACCGCGAAGTCGCGCGCCGCCTTGGCGTGTTGCCACCTTCCGGCAAGGTGCTCGAAACCGAATTTTCTGCCAGCGGCAAGCCCGCTTCGCCGCGTGCAGGCAAAGCTGCGGCCAAACCTGCAGGCAAATCGAAACCTACCGCCAAACCAAAGAAGTAACCATGCGCGCACATATTTTTATCACCTTAAAAAACGGCGTCCTCGACCCACAAGGTCAGGCCGTGGCAGGCAGTTTGCATCAGCTTGGCTACAGCGAAGTGGAAGCTGTGCGTATTGGTAAATTCATTGAAGTCGATTTGGCCACCAGCAGCAAAGAAGAAGCCGAAAAAAAATTGGCCGCCATGTGCGAAGCGTTGCTCGCCAATACGGTCATTGAATCGTACCGCGTGGAAATGGTGTAAATGAAATCGGCGGTCATTGTTTTTCCTGGCTCCAACTGTGATCGCGATGTGTTCACTGTCATGCAGGGCACGGGTCTTAACCCTGCACGCGTCTGGCACAAAGAAACGGCACTACCCGCAGGCATCGATTTAGTCGTGCTACCCGGCGGTTTTTCGTATGGTGATTATTTGCGTTGTGGGGCCATTGCCGCGCAATCGCCTATCATGCAGGCCGTGAAGGCGCACGCCGCGCGTGGCGGCTATGTGCTCGGCATTTGCAATGGCTTTCAGGTATTGTGCGAATCGGGGCTATTGCCCGGCACGCTGATGCGCAACCGCGATTTACGCTTTCAGTGCAAAGAAGTGTTCCTGCGTGTGGAAACCGATGCGCCAATTTTTCTCAAAAACTATCAGCCATCCGAAGTGGTCAATTTCCCCATCGCGCATGCTGAAGGCAATTATGCCGCCGATGATGCCACGCTAGCCGCCCTCGAAGATCGTGGGCAAGTGGCGCTACGCTATGTCAACCGCGATGGCGTGGCCGATGCACAAAGCAATCCTAATGGCTCTTCGCACGATATTGCAGGCGTGTTGAATGCCGCCAAAAACGTGTTGGGGCTCATGCCACACCCAGAACGCCACAGCGATCCGCTTACCGGCGGCACCGATGGTTTACGGCTTTTCCAAGCCTTTGCCTAAAAAGCATTTATCCACAGTTATTGTATTAAATACTGCCGAAAATTAACGGCTTATTAACGCATGTTCGTTAGGTTGGAAATGTGGGCAGTAAACGCCTGCAATCCATTCAACACCGAGGCTATGGTATGACATCGTATCGTGAACATTGGGGCTTTGAAAATTCTGCGCATTTTTTACCGCATGCCATGCGCGCACTGTGCGATGCATCGCTTGAAGAAATAATTTCTGCAGCCCCCATTCGCGAATGCCAGCTGCTTTCGGTAAGCGCATCGCTACTCGAAAAATATCCGAGCCTTATTCTCGATACCAACTAATCTGATTTTGTTTCTACTGCGAGCGCATGCAGGGTCGTTCCCATATCGCTGCCAATTGCACGGTATACCAGCTGGTGCTGCTTCACACGGCTTAAGCCTGCAAATGCGCCGCTTTTCACCACTACTTTCCAGTGATCATTATCGCCTGCTAAATCGGTAAGCTCCACCGTTGCACCCGGCAGTGCTTGCAAAATTCGCGTGGTAATTTCTTCAGCGCTCATGGGCATGGCAACCTCTAATCCAGTACAATCGGAGGAAAGGAATCTAGGCGCGCTTTGATTTCTTTGGTAGTAACATACGGCGTAATACTCTGATGCCGCAGATACATGCGCGTGCGCGAATGCAGATCTTCGAATAAGCAATTCAAGTCATGGGTGAAGCGTTTTAAGTCATCACGGTTACTGGTGTGAATGCTCCCCTGCGCTGCCAGATGTACCAAAATATCGCCGACACTGCGGTTGCCATCAATCGCCGCCAGAATCGGGCTTGTCAGGCCAAACTTACGAATAGCAATCGGCGGCGCGCAGGGAATGCGTGAATCAATCGTGAGCACTTCGCCATCAGGTATAGCGTTCAGCAACGCGCAAACACTCTCGGTAAAATCATACGGCATGGAAAGCCCTGTTGCGTAGGTGGGCACCATATCTTCTGCCAGCTGCGCCTTAGGCTTCTGTTGTTTGCTACTGTAAAAACTATGTTTGCTCATAGTGCCGTGCATCAGTTCGGCAATCGCATGCCGCTCACGCGAGGGCAACCCTGAAAGTTGTGCCATAATTGCAGGATTCTTGGTATAGAATTCTGGCTCATACGCTAACTGCGATACCAGCCAGCCCACAAACTGCACAAGGTTCAGCCCGGCACCATCTAGCCATTCATATATTTGCGGCACGCTGTAGGCACGGTCGGTCGAGTGCAAAAACAAATCATAGATACCCGCACCGGAAGTATCCTGAATATCGCCCAAAAAATACTCGTAATTGCTGAGCAGCCAATGATTCTTGGGAACATCATTCAGAAACCCACGGCATAGCTCTACCTGCTCGGTGGCGGGTAATGCGCTTACTTTCAGGCGCTGCATTAATTCCTGCACCATGTAAATCGGGTAGCGGCCATACAGCGCATACACCATGGTAAACATGATACCGTCCGGGTTCAGCACATCGCGTAGGGCGGCAAGCCCGGCGTTCGGGTCGGCCAGGTGGTGCAGCACGCCAGTGCTTTCAATCACATCGAAGGTGCCCAAACCCAGCTTTGGTAAATCGAGAATTGATGCATGCACAAATTTTACATTGGTCAGCCCGCGCTGCGCCGCGCGGCGTTTGGCAATATCCAGGCTGGTAGCTGAAAAATCGAGCGCCACAATTTCTGCGCTCTCATGGCCGCGCAATTGTTCGGCCCAGAAAATAATATTATCGCCGGTGCCGCAGCCTGCCGAAAGAAAGCGCGTGTTCACGCGCATATCGCGCTTGCCGCCCCAGCCCACATGCGAAAACGCATCGAGAGAATAACATTCATTGCCAAACCAATCAACGCGCGCCGTCCGCGGGTCGCGCGCGGGGTAGGGCATTTCTTCGTATTGGTTGCGCACTGCCGCTTTATATTCTTTCGGCGCGGTGGTCATGCGGCATCCATATAGTCTGGCAACCATTGGCGGTGAATTTTTTGCAGATGCGCCACCGGTGCGCGCAATACATCTTCCACGATCAACAAGTCGGCAACGGTGGTGCCCAGATCTTCGAAGGCGACACCCGCCTGATGCAGTTGTACCATCAGCACATCTTTATGCTCGGGCTTCACCGCCACAATATAACGCGCCTGATCTTCGCCAAACGCATAAGCATGGTGTGGTAGCGCGCTTAAAAAACGCACCTGCGCACCAATGCCGTGTGGCAAGCACATTTCGGCAAGCGCCACCAGCAATCCGCCATCAGAAATATCATGGCATGCGGCGATATGCCCTTCACGCATCGCGCGCTGAAGCGTTAGGCCGTGCAGTGCTTCTTTGGCCAAATCCACGGGTGGCGGCGCGCCTTCTTCGCGGCCATGAATCTCGCGCAAAAACAGCGATTGCCCTAAATGCCCACGCGTTTCACCAATCAGCAAAATACTGTGTCCTACTTCGGTAAAGCCCATGGGGATGCGCGCGGCAATATCGGCTATCAACCCCACGCCACCAATAGCGGGTGTCGGTTGCACCGATTCGCCGAGCGTATCGTTGTAAAGCGATACATTGCCCGAAACCACTGGATACTCAAGTGCCCTGCACGCCTCGGCCATGCCTTCAATGGCGCCGACAATTTGCCCCATCACACGCGGTTTTTGCGGGTTGCCAAAATTCAAGCAATCGGTAATTGCCAGTGGCTGCGCGCCGCTGGCTATCAGGTTACGCCAGTTTTCAGCTACAGCTTGCTTGCCGCCCATCACTGGATCGGCGGCAACATAGCGCGGCGTGCAATCGGTGCTGATGGCGACGGCTTTTTTGGTGCCATGAATGCGCACAATTGCCGCATCACTTCCCGGGCGCACCACGGTATCGTTCATCACCATATGGTCGTATTGTTCGTAGATCCAATGCTTGCTGCACAGCTCGGGGCTCGCAAGTATTTTTACCAACGATTGCCCCAAATTATCCGGCGGCGGCACATCGTAAGGCGA
>JBILFK010000094.1:0-6197 GCA_044351685.1 Rickettsiales bacterium
TGGGGCCGACACCTGAAACGGCGGTGATGGCCTTTTTATCCTGCGCGGCAATGGCGGTCGCCAGTTCCGAAGGGGCAAACACCGAAAGAATATTAAGCGCCATTTTTACGCCCACGCCCTGCACGGTGGTAAGGGTGCAAAACCAGGTGCGCTCTTCGGCATTGGCAAACCCGTATAGGTGGATATGGTCTTCGCGCACATGGGTTTCGGTAAGCAGGCTGGCACTACCGCCTGAAGGTGGCATAAGTGCCAGCGTTTTGCCGCTGCAGAACACCACGTAGCCGACGCCGCCAACATCGAGAATCACGTGGTCTTCTTCGTGGCTATCAATGCGGCCTGTAAGTTTTCCAATCATGCGTTGTGCTTAGCGCAGTTGCAGCCATGCTGCAAGCGACGTGCGCCATTATTTACCCAAGTGAGTATATCCTAACCGAACGTTGCATGGTTGGCGTGGCAGATGGCGATGGCAAGTGCATCCGAAGCATCTGCTTTTTTGTTCGCCATATGTTCGCGTGCGCCGGGCAATAGAATGCCGACCATGTGGGCGAGCTGGTGTTTTTCGGCGCGGCCCACGCCGGTAATAGCTTTTTTGACATGCAATGCCGAATATTCGGCCACGCTAAGGCCAGCCTGCGCGAGCGTTAACACCAGTGCGCCGCGCGCCTGCCCAAGCTTTAGCGTGCTGGCGCCGTTGGGGGTGGCGAAGGTTTCTTCAATCGCCGCCTCGGAAGGCGCATGCTGCGCAATAATTTCGGCAATACCCGCAGAGATAGCAAGAATACGCTGCGATAATTCACCCTTCGCGGGAACCGAAACCACGCCGCAACCCACAAACCCAAGCTGGCTACCCTGCAGCGTTACAATGCCCCAGCCTGTATGGTTTAATCCTGGGTCTATCCCTAAGATTCTCCGCTGCATAAATCTCCTGTTATTCGAGGCCAGCAGGCCGAGTCAGCCATGAGCCCGCGAAGCGGCATGCCATTACGATTTTAGGAAAAATCGTAGGGCATACATGTAATCTCTACGCACTTAATTTCTGCTGTGCATCCGCCGAGAATTCAACGTTGGTGTACACTTCTTGCACATCGTCGTTATCTTCCAACACATCCACCAGTGCCATCAATTTTTCGGCATCTTCAGCGCCTACGGGGGCGGTAATTTTTGCAACCCATGCCAGCTTTGCGGTTTTCGGTTCACCGAACTTGGCGCTTAAAAAGTCGCGCACTTCGCCAAAGCGTTCCATGGCGGTGGTAATCACATGGGTGTCACCTTCGGTTTCACAATTATCGGCACCGGCTTCAATGGCGGCTTCCATCATGGCATCTTCCACAATTTGTGTGGCCGGATATTCAATGATGCCAAGCTGTTCGAACATAAACCCAACCGAGCCCGATTCGCCTAGGCTGCCGCCATGTTTGGTGAAGGCGCTGCGCACTTCGGCGGCGGTGCGGTTGCGGTTATCGGTGAGTGCTTCGATAATCACCGCCACGCCCGCAGGCCCATAGCCTTCGTAGCGTACGTTTTCGTAGTTATCGCTGTTGCCTGCGCCCGAGCCTTTGGCAATAGCAGCTTCGATTTTATCCTTCGGCATGTTTTCGGCGCGGGCTTTTAGCACGGCTGCGCGCAGGCGCGGGTTGAAGTTTATATCGGGCCCAGATTTGGCGGCCACAATAATTTCACGCGTAATTTTAGTGAAGATTTTACCGCGCTTAATATCCTGCGCGCCCTTGCGGCGCATGATGTTTTTAAACTGTGAATGTCCTGCCATGATGGTGCCCCAGATGCAATAACCTGATTTCCCTATAGCGCAGCTTAGGGGCAGGAAACAAGTGCTAAGGCGCAGGTGGTGGCGATACACAGTAGCGCTTGTACTTCGGTAACGATGGTTTTATGCTGCCGCGATGTTTTCTTTGTTTCGTAAAAAAAGCGCTCCCGCGTTAGCATTGCGGCAACCATTGCCGCAGGAAGATGACGCCGAAGTGGTGATGGTGGAATTGCGCGGCGAGAGCATTATTCAAAAGGCGCTGTTTTCGGTGACATCGGCACCGCAAAAAGCTTTGGTGGGGCAAACTGCAAAATTTGTGGTGAGCGCGCCACCCGATGTGGCTTACCGTTATCGTTTACATATCGAGCATCGCGCCGGTATGGAACTGGGGGCGAATGAAACAGCAACCGAGCAATGCACGCCATGGCAAGATTTCCCTGAAATCTTTTACTGTTTTGCGAGTTCGGGGGTGTATTCATTGCATTTACAAGTGGCTTTGCAAGAAAGTGATACAGTGCTTGAGTCAATTTATCTGAATCAGAGTTTTGTATTGCCGCATGATATTATGACATTGCTGGTTAGCAACACATCTAATTTTCGTTTGAGTTTTATTGATATCCCTACGCGTGTTTATATTGATAACTCTTACAAAATGTCATGGCAAAGAAAGTGCAAAACAGTTGCCGATTTTTATCAGCGCGTTTTACAACAATTCACCAAGTTTGCATCGATTCATTCGACGGCAAGCCCGCATGCTGATGTGCAATTTGCGCTACATGCCATGAATGTGGTGGCGAGTCTTTGGATACATCCGGATGGTAGCGGAGAAAGCCAGGCAGCCTTACAACTGGAAGATCATTTGCTGGATGACGATGCCAAGCTACGCGTGATGCTTGCTGCACGCCACGCATGCTGCATGGATACCGCGATGTTGATGCATATGCTGCTGACGCGACACGGTATACGTAACCAGATTGTGCAGGTGCCGGGGCATGTATTGAACCAAATTATAACACCGGAAGGTGGCACATGGCTGCTGGATGGTTACACGAATATTGCTGCGAATTCCGGGATTGTTGGGGTAGTGAATGGCGATAAACGCATTACACGGTTCCGTTACCCACACTGCAATTTAACGCCAAACCACCCCAATTATTGCATATTTATCAGCCGTTTTCGTGACTATATGCACGTTGTATACGGTAACCGCATGATGCAGAGTTTTGCCATTAATTACGGCGATAATTTACCAAGAGATTACAAGGCCATGGCAAACAATGCCAAAGAAAAGCTAAAAAAACATGTCGAACATGCGGTTGCGATGATGTTGCCGTTGGTCTTTTATCCTGTTGCATGCAACCTTAACATTTTCAACGGACTATGATGTCGCCCCTTACACTTATTTATAAATACCGCATGCTGCTATATCAAACCGTGAAACAGGAGTTTCGTAAGCGCTATGCAGGTTCGGCGCTTGGGTTTGTCTGGTTTATTGCCCAGCCATTGATGATGCTTTCGGCCTATGCGCTGGTGTATATTTATATTTTCAAAGTGAAGCTGCCACTTTTTACTCCCAAAGAATATATGCTAATGATTTTTTGTGGCCTGATACCATTCCTTGGGTTCTCGGAATCACTGAGTTCTGGCACGCCATCGGTTACCTCGAACGCGGCGTTGATTAAAAACACCCTTTTCCCAATTGAACTGGTGCCGGTGCGTGCGGTGTTGGTATCGCATGGAATGCAAGCGGCGGGATCTATTATTTTATTGTTAGCGATAATAGCGGTAAACCGGGTGCATAGCACCATTCTTTTGCTACCGATTTTATGGGCGCTGCAACTTATGTTTTTGTGTGGACTGATTTGGATATTATCGGCGCTCAATGTGTTCATGCGCGATTTGCAGCAGATTATCGGCACCATCGTGATGATGTTGATGATGCTTAGTCCGATTGCCTATACGTTCGATATGGTGCCTGATGTGCTGAAGCCGATTATTGCCATAAACCCGATTGCACATTTTCTTTTCTGTTATCAGAGTATTATTTTTCTTGGGCAGTTGCCGCCGATGATAAGCATGAAAATTGTACTAATACTTTCGCCACTCATGTTCTTTATTGGCTATCATTTTTTTGTGCGGCTGAAACGGGTAATGGTAGACCATGTCTGATATCATCGTTGAGGCCAAGGGACTTGGCAAAATGTACCGCATGTACAGTTCGCCTGCTGATAAAATCTGGGAAGCGCTGGGGGTAGATCGCTTCATGCCATGGAAGCGCCAGCACGCATACAAAGAATTCTGGGCGCTGCGCGATGTAAGTTTTACCGTTCGCAAAGGTGAGCGTGTAGGGTTTGTTGGGCGCAACGGTGCGGGCAAAAGCACGTTGCTGAAAATGATTGCTGGCAATATAGCGCCAAATGAAGGCACGCTGATTGTAAGCGGTGATGTACAGGCGCTAATGGAGCTCGGAACTGGTTTTCACCCAGAATTTACGGGGCGTGAGAACATTTATGCATCATTAGCGTTTCGTGGGCTTTCTACGTCAGAGATTGATTCGCTTGTACAGGAAATCATCGACTTCTCGGAGTTGGAAGATTTTATTGATCAACCTGTAAAAACTTATTCTGCTGGCATGTATGCGCGTCTTGCATTTTCTACTTCTACCAGCATTACCCCAGAGGTCTTGATTATCGATGAAGTATTAGGCGCAGGAGACGCTTATTTTGCTGGCAAATGTTTGGAGCGCATGCGTAACTTAACGGTAGAGCGTGGCACGACTGTGCTGTTCGTGAGCCATTCGATTGATGCGGTACAGCAGCTTTGCACGCGTGCAATCTGGATTGATAGCGGACGCCTGATGCAGGATGGCCCCACGGTAGACGTAGCGAAAGCCTATTACCGCAGTATTCAGCACGAAGAAATGCTGCGTAAAAAAGCCCGCGAACAGGGCGTTCGCAAAACGCGCAACCTCGGGCAAATGCAAATGCAACTGCGTATCACCGAAGAAAATATGCTCGATTCGCCCACGCCTCCTGCTGCGAACTCGCAGCAGGCGGTCTCTACCGATGATAGCGCTGCGCTGTTGCCTGCGGCGGCGGAGCAAGCGTCGATTGTATCGTGGGAAAAACCTGACCCATGTATTGTAACCGTTCGTTTCTTGAATGCCGATGGCGAAGAGGTCGCGGGCGTAGAAGAGCTGGAAGATCTGAGCATTGCTATTGCTTACCAGTCGAGCAAACGTGTGGAGAGCCCAGTATTTTCAATGTCTATTTTTAAGGCAACTGGCGAAACTTTATGCCATGCGAACATGTCGCTTGCACGCTTTGCGATTGATGCCATTGAAGGCGCAGGTGAAGTGCGTTTTACCTTCCCAAAATTTGCCGGAACTTCGGGTGACTACATGATGGGATGTAGCATTTTTCATTATCTGGATGCAAAAAATTACCATGGGCAGCCTCCGTACTATGACCAGCATGATCGGGCCTATAAATTCAAAATTTGGAAAAAGCCTGATACGACCATGATGCTAGGCTTTGCACGCCTTCCTTTTGTGGTTAGCCACCATCCGGCGAGATAATCATGGTGCAGGCGCACTCTATCTTGGGCACAAAAGCGGAATCACTTCGCCGTGTTATGCCGCTTCTTGCCCTATCGCATGTGCCGAAGTTTTTGGTGTTTACCGTGCAGGATTGGCGCAGTGATGCTGCCGCGATATTGCAGCATATTTCATCCGAATTTTCGAATCACAGGGTTGCAGTGCGCAGTAGTGCGATTGGCGAAGATGCCGCTAATCATTCTATGGCGGGTGTTTACGATACGGTACTGAATGTTGCAGTGGCCGAAAACACCGCACTTGAGAGGGCCATTGAAACGGTGTGTGCGGCAATGGCCAGTGACACCAACAATCAGGTTATTGTTCAGCGAATGGTGCTGAATCCAGTGATGTCGGGCGTGCTGATGACACGTGATATGGCCAATGGCGCACCGTATTATGTGATTAATTACGATGATGAATCTGGCCGCACCGATACCGTAACCAGCGGCACGCGGGTGAATAAGACGCTCTATGTTTTTCGTGGCGATACCGTGCGCGGAGTGCGCTCTGCGCGGGTGCAGGCTATTTTAAAGGCGGCGGCAGAAATGGAATCCGTGGTTGAAGGCCCGCTGGATATTGAATTTGCGCTCGATGCGGATAATCAGTTTTACCTGTTGCAGCTTCGGCCGATGAGTGCGCAGCCGCATTGGCAAGAAACCATACCAATCGCCAACGCATTACACGCCGAACATCAGCAACTGCAGGCGTTTTTTTCGCAGCAAAAAACGCTCCTCGGTGTGATGCCAGATTGGAATCCGGCTGAGCTGATTGGCCAAACGCCTAAGGCGCTTGCGGCATCGCTGTTTCAGCATCTTATCACCGATAGCGTATGGCGCG
>JBILFK010000018.1:0-18239 GCA_044351685.1 Rickettsiales bacterium
AGGTGGTGATTTCACCCTTCATTTGAATATCGGGGCCTACGGTGAGCACACGCTTGGTAGGTTTCACTGCGGCAGGCGAAGCCACGCCAGGCTGTGCCACAGGCACTGCAGCAGCCGGAACACGGCTGGCCATGGCGGCTTGCGGGGGCGCTGGGCGGAAGGCGGGTTGCGCTGGCTGCGCGGTGGCAGCGGCAGGGAAGGTCATCGTTTCGGTGACTTCGTTTTCTTGGTTATCGTTATCGGCTTCATCGAGAACTTCCGTGCCATCTTCTCTGCGGCGAAACATAGGTGCTCCTAGGTTGAATGTTGCAAAACGCGACGCAATCGCCGCCTAAACCAGCGAAACTATAACAGGGATTTTGCGGCGCACCAGCAAAAAATGTAGCAAAAAAGCCGCATCCACACCTTTTTTTGCCTAGTTTCGCCTGAAATTGCGTGCTGTGACGCATTAGTCGCCAAAAACATTAAAAAAGCCATCTAACCTATTAAAAAACAAATTTTTGTGCGCTTAAGGCATGGAATTTGCTTAAATTGTGGCATGAAACACTTGCACATAGTGCTTATCGCCTTTTGCACCAGCATGTTGGCATTGCCAGCATCGGCCAGCGATGCGTTGATCGATGGTGCCCGTTTGTGCGCCCAGCATTTCCCCGTGCAGGAGCGTGAAAAAAATATTCCGGTGCATTTATTGGCAGCGATCGCTTCGGCAGAATCGGGACGTTGGCATAAAGGGCTTGGCATGCCATTGCCCTGGCCGTGGACAATAAACGTGGAAGGCAAAGGCTATTATTTTGGCAGCAAGGCCGAAGCGATCGCCCGCACGCAGCAATTTTTGCGGCAAGGCAAGCGCTCGATCGATGTGGGCTGCATGCAGGTGAATTTGAAACACCATGCAGGGGCATTTCCAACGCTCGATGCGGCGTTTGATCCGCAAACCAATGTTTCGTATGCTGCAACATTTTTGCGCAATAATTACGACGATTTGGGCGATTGGATTAGGGCCTCTGCGGCGTATCATTCGCGCACACCGAGCCTTGGGCGTAAATATCTTGCGCGCATCGAGCAAACTTGGAACCGTATTGTAAGCAAGGTGCAGGCAGCCCAAGCGCGCCAGCCCGGTGGCTACCGCGTGGTGAATGCACAAAACCCGCTGCAAGGCGCATCGCAGCAGCCTGAACCGTTTGTGGCCAGCTTCACTGTCCCTGCGCAAAATGCGTTGCCTTCCACGCGCGGCGTGAAAGTGATTTCCGTGCGCGACGAAGCGCCGCGTGAATCGGTGCTGATTGTGGCGCCACGCGCGCCAAGCGCGCGGGAGGATGCGAATGCGCCGGTGATCGCCGTGGCTTCGGCAGAGCCTGTGAGCGCTGCCCAACCGCTTGCCAACACGGCGGCGTATCCTACGAGCAGTTCATTTGACAATTCTAACAAACAGCCGCATACACAGCCTAAAGCACAATTCGTGTTCACGAACTAAGGTTGGTTTTTATGTCGGCGACAACATCCTTTGAAATTATTCAGGTTACTGCGCGCGAAGTGGCGTGCGATGGCGGTGGCGGCGCGCTTGGACACCCGAAAGTGTATTTACACATCGATGCCGATCATGGCGATAGCATTACCTGCCCCTATTGTAGCCGTACGTTCCTGTATCGCTCGCCAGATGCGAAAGTCGCCTGATGGATATTGGCTTTATTTTGTTGGCTGGCCTCATGGTTGCTACCGCCGGTGTGCTGATCGCGGGCATAGCCGTGATGGTAAAAGGCGGCGCCACCAACCAAAAATATGGCAATAAAATGATGGTGCTGCGCGTGGCGTTGCAGGGTTCGGCGCTGTTGCTGCTCGGCATTCTTTTTCTGGTTTCCAAATAATGCTGCACTGCATGTCGTGCGTTTGCATTTACATGAATTTTCGCGCACTATATAAACGAGACTAGTGAGCAGAGACCAAACCCCACCACGGTGGCATTTGGACTCTGGTTACTGGTCTCTTTTCTTACGGAGCTTTCCATGCGTATCCTTGTGCCTGTTAAACGTGTTGTCGATTATAACGTGAAAATCCGCGTGAAGCCGGATGAGACCGGCGTCGATTTGAACAATGTCAAAATGAGCATGAACCCGTTCGATGAAATTGCGGTGGAAGAAGCCATTCGCCTGAAAGAAAAAGGCATCGCCACCGAAGTGGTGGCAGTAACCATTGGCAGCAAAGCCTGCGAAGAAACGCTGCGCACAGCGCTGGCGCTTGGCGCTGACCGCGCGATTCATGTGCTGACCGATGCGCGCATTGAACCATTGGGTGCTGCAAAATTGCTGCAGGCCATTGTGCAGCAAGAATCACCGCAGCTAGTGATTGCCGGCAAGCAGGCCATTGACGATGATGCCAACCAAACCGGCCAAATGCTGGCCGCATTGCTGGGCTGGCCGCAGGCCACCTTTGCATCCAAGCTTACGATTGAAAATGGCGAAGCTATTGTGGTACGCGAAGTGGATGGCGGCCTGATGACCGTGGCCGTGAAATTGCCCGCCATTGTGACCACCGATTTACGCTTGAATGAGCCACGCTACGCGAAGCTGCCCGATATTATGAAAGCCCGCAGTAAACCGCTTGCCGCGACCTCGCCTGATGCGTTGGGGGTAGATGTGGCCACGCGCCTAAGCGTGCTGAAAGTGCAAGAACCCGCCAAGCGTAAAGGCGGCGGCAAAGTGAAAGATGTTGCAGAGCTGGTTGATAAACTGCGTAATGAAGCGAAGGTGATTTAAATCACTTCAAAGTCCCTCGGCCTGCGGCCTCGGGGTACTTTGAAGTGTGAATTTGCAGTCGCCGTTTTTGAGGCGGCTCGGCAAACGGCGATAGTAAAGAGTAAGTGAGGAAGTGATGGCAATTTTAGTAATCGCAGAACATGAAAACGGCAGCCTTAATGCTGCAACGCGTGCAGCGATTGGTGCAGCGCACAACATTGGCGGCGAGATCGATGTACTGCTGGTGGGGCATGGCATTGCGGCGGTTGCTGAGCAATGCAAAAAACTTTCGCATGTGACGCGCGTGTTGTTTGAAGACGATGCTTTGTATGCGCACCCGCTACCCGAAGTGATGGCGCCACTAATTGCCGAAATGGGTGCCAGCTACAGCCATATTTTAATGGCCGCGACTTCGGTGGGTAAAGATGTGATGCCGCGCGCTAGCGCATTGCTGAACGTGCAGCAAATTTCGGAAATTACCAAGGTGGTTTCGCCCGATACATTCGTGCGCCCGATCTATGCCGGAAACGCGCTTGAAACCGTGCAATCTTCGGATGCAATTAAGGTGATCACGGTGCGCGCCACGGCATTTGATAATGCCGGTGATGCGGGCAATGCTGAGCTTGTGGATATTCCTGCCATTCCGGTGGCCACATCTTCGCGCTTTGTGGGGCTTGAAGCTTCAAAAAGTGACCGGCCAGATTTAGCTTCGGCGCGCGTAGTGGTTTCCGGTGGGCGCGGTGTGGGCAGTAAAGAGAATTTTGCGATTATCGAAAAGCTGGCTGATAAATTGGGCGCCGCTATTGGTGCTTCGCGTGCGGCGGTAGATGCGGGCTATGTGCCCAACGATTATCAGGTGGGGCAAACCGGCAAAGTAGTGGCGCCAGAACTGTATATTGCGGTGGGCATTTCCGGCGCGATTCAGCATTTGGCGGGCATGAAGGAAAGCAAAGTGATTGTGGCGATTAACAAAGATGAAAACGCGCCGATTTTTGAAATTGCCGATTATGGCCTTGTTGGCGATTTATTCCAAATTCTGCCCGAGCTGGAAGCCGCATTATAATCACCATGCGTGGCGCAACCACCGTGTTTTAGGGGTGGGCGCTTGATTCTGCTTTTGTGCAGCATGGCGGCGTGCTAAAACACCCTGCATGAGCAAACAAGTCACTCTCGCACTGGCGCAAATCAACACCACTGTTGGCGCAATTGACGCCAATGTCGCGGCTATTCTTGGGTTTATCCAACGTGCGGCGGATGCGGGCGGCGACCTGGTGCTGTTTCCGGAAATGGCACTTACCGGCTACCCGCCGGAAGATCTGGTGCTGGCGCTTGGCTTTCGCGATGCGGTGGCGCAGGGGCTTGAAACAATTGCCCAGAAAACCAGCCACCTGAAACTGACAATTATTTTGGGCACGTTGTGGGAAGAAGTGGGGCATATTTATAATGCCAGCGTGCTGATTGAAGGCGGCGCATACCGCGTGATTCGCCGCAAACACGCACTGCCAAATTATGGCGTGTTCGATGAAAAACGCGTGTTCGAGCCCGGCCCCATGCCGGAAGTGCTGGAATGGCGGGGGATTAAACTTGGCGTGCTGATTTGCGAAGAAGTGTGGAGCGAGGAATTGCCCAAACATCTGGCGGCGCAGGGCGCCGAATTGCTGTTGGTGCAGAATGCTTCGCCTTACCATATTGGCAAGGCTGGCCAGCGGCTGGATGTGGTAAAACGCGCTGCCGATGCCACGCAATTGCCGATTGTGTATTTGAATTTAGTGGGCGGGCAGGATGAGCTGGTGTTCGATGGCCGCTCGTATCTCTATCACCCGCAGCATCATAAATCAGTGCGCCTGCCAGCCTTTGCGGAATCACTGGCGCTGGTGGGCATGCAGCGCGATGCGCAGGGTTGGCGCAGTATTTCGGGACCGCTGGATGATGAGCCAGATGGCTTAACGGAAATGTACCATGCGCTGGTGCTGGGCCTGCGCGATTATGTGCATAAAAACCGCTTTCCCGGCGTGGTGATCGGGCTTTCCGGCGGCATTGATTCAGGGTTAAGCGCCGCCATTGCAGTTGATGCGCTGGGTGCCAGCCGAGTGCTTGGGGTGCGATTATCTTCGCCTTACACCTCGCTCGATAGTTTGGAAGATGCCGAACAGCTTGCCAAAAATTTAGGGATTCAATGCGAAACCGTGCCGATTTCTGCGGGCATGGAGGCGTTGAATGCCGCGCTCAAACCCATATTCGATGGGCGCGAGCCCGACACCACCGAAGAAAATATTCAGGCGCGCCTGCGTGGGGTGCTGCTGATGGCGATTTCCAATAAGCTCGGCCATATGGTGCTGACCACTGGCAATAAATCGGAAATGTCGGTAGGCTACGCGACGCTGTACGGCGATATGTGCGGCGGCTTTTCGGTGCTGAAAGATGTCTATAAAACCACCGTGTATAAACTCAGCGAGTTTCGCAATAACTGCGATTTTCAGCAGCTGCTATTCTGGGGCTTTCATGGTGCGGCCAGCGATGTGATTCCGCGCCGCATGCTAACCAAACCCCCCACCGCAGAACTGCGCCCCGGGCAAACCGATCAGGATAATTTACCCCCTTACAGTGAGCTGGATGTCTTGCTGCGCGGCCTTATCGAGCGCCGCAAAAGTGTGGCTGAGCTGGTAACCGAAGGTATGCCGGAAGCGACCGTGAAAAAAATCGCGAAAATGGTAATTGGTGCCGAATATAAGCGCCGCCAAAGCGCCCCTGGCGTGAAAATTACGCCCATGGCCTTCGGGCGTGACCGCCGCTGGCCGATTACCAACCATTGGAAGTTTGAGTAGGTTTTAGGTTTTAGCTATCAGATTCCAGCGAAAAAAAGCTGTGAAAGCAATCGTAACGCTGTATATCGCTAGTGCCTCCTGAAACCCGAAACCTGAATGCTGAAATCTATGTTAGTTCGTTTTGCACCATCTCCCACCGGCCTGCTGCATGTTGGCAATTTGCGCACCGCACTGGTGAATTATCTGTTCACCAAGTCGCAGGGTGGGCAGTTTATGTTGCGCATCGATGATACCGATCTGGCGCGCAGCAAAGCCGAATACGAAGATGGGCTTAAGCATGAACTGGAATGGATGGGGCTGCACTGGGACAGGTTTGAAAAGCAATCGCTGCGCTTTGAACGTTACGAAGAAGCGCGCAAAAAACTGGTGGCATCGGGGCATTTATACCCCTGCTATGAAACGCCCGAAGAAATTGACGTGAAGCGCAAAATGCTGGCCTCGCGCGGGTTGCCGCCGATGTATGATCGTGCGGCACTGAAACTGACCGATACCGAAAAATCCGCCTTCGAAGCCGAAGGCAGAAAGCCGCATTGGCGCTTTAAAATGGCGCACGCGCCGATTCAATGGCACGATTTGGTGCGCGGCGATGTGAGTTTTGATGGTGCCAAAATTTCTGACCCGGTGCTTATTCGTGAAGATGGCGTGGCGCTGTTTACGCTTTCGACTTCGGTCGATGATGGCGAGCACGGCATTACCCATATTATGCGCGGCGAAGACCATGTGAGTAACACCGCCGTGCAGGTGCAGGTGATGCAGGCGCTGGGCTATACCCCGCCACAATTTGGCCATATGGCGCTTTTAAAAATGAAAGAAGGCAAAATCAGCAAACGCGAAGGCGGCGGCGATGTGCAATCGCTGCGCGAAGAAGGCGTGTTTCCCTTAGTTCTGGCTTCGTATCTGGCGAAAATTGGCACTTCCGATGCGATCGAGCTTGCCGGTTCCATGCAGGAATTGGTGCAGCAATTTAATGTAAGCAAACTGGGCCGCGCCATGGCCAATTACGACCCCGAAGAAGTAGCGCGTTTAAATGAAAAATATCTGCATGCCATGCCCTACGCCGAGGCAAAACCCTATCTCGATGCCAGTATTGATGCCGGGTTCTGGGAACAGATTCGCGGCAATTTGAAGCATATTTCAGAAACCGCCGAGTGGTGGAAATTGCTGCACCAGCCGATTACCCCTGTGATTGCCGACGATGATTTTGCTGCACGTGCCGCCGCAGTATTGCCCGAAGGCGAGTGGGGCGCGCATAGCTGGGATATGTTCGTGAATAACGTGAAAGAAGCGACAGGGCGCAAAGGCAAAGAATTATTTATGCCGCTGCGTTTAGCGCTGACCGGTATGGAGCATGGGCCAGAAATGAAAGTGGTGTTTGCGCTGCTTGGGCGCGAGCGCGCGCACAAACGGTTGCGTGGTGAGGCGGCATGATTCGCCTGAGTAATACGCTTTCGCGCAGCGTTGAACCACTACACCCTATCGACCCTGCGCATGTAAAAATTTATGTATGTGGCCCCACTGTGTATGCGCGCCCGCATATTGGCAATGCGCGCAGCGCCGTGGTGTATGACCAGTTGGTGCGCTTGCTGCGGCATGATTTTCCGCGCGTGACCTATGTGCGCAATATTACCGATGTCGATGATAAAATTAACGCCGCCGCCACCGAGCGCGGCATGACCATTCAGGAGCTAACTGAGGAAGTGATCGCGCAATTTCACGACGATATGGGGGCGTTGAATGTGCTGCGCCCAGATGTAGAGCCGCGCGCAACGCAGCATATTGCTGGCATGATCGCGATGATCGAACAATTGATTGCTCAGGGGCATGCCTATGTGGCCGAAGGCCATGTGCTTTTTGCAGTGGCGACAGACCCGAATTACGGCAAACTTTCCGGCCGCACACGCGATGATATGATCGCGGGCGCGCGGGTGGAAATTGCGCCTTACAAAAAAGACCCTGCCGATTTTGTGCTGTGGAAACCCGCCAGCGAAAAAGACGATGCCTCGAGCAAATTTGCAAGCCCGTGGGGCGTGGGGCGGCCGGGCTGGCACATTGAATGCAGTGTTATGGCAACCACGCATTTGGGGAATGATTTTGACATTCACGGTGGTGGTGCTGATTTGATGTTCCCGCACCATGAAAACGAAATTGCGCAGGCACGCTGCGCGCATGCGCACAGCCACTATGCGCATCTGTGGGTGCATAATGGTTTTCTCACGGTGAATGGCGAAAAAATGAGTAAGTCGCTGGGGAATTTCATCACCGTGAAAGATCTGCTGGATAAAGGCGTGAAGGGCGAGGTGATTCGCTTTGCGCTGCTTTCGACGCGCTACAATGAACCGCTCGATTGGAGCGAGAAATTGCTAAGCGATGCGCAGAAGGTGATGGATAAATTGTATCGGAAAATTCCGGAACCCGGCGTTGAGGGTGCAGTGAATAACGAGTTTTTAGAGGCGCTGCGCGATAATGTGAACACGCCCAAAGCCATTGCCATATTGCAAACAATCGAGGATGCAGCAGAGCTGCAGGCAAGCGCAGCACTGCTAGGATTGTTGCAGCAATCACCGCAACACTGGTTTCAGGGTGCAGGCGAAGATATGGCATGGGTGGAAGAAAAAATTGCTGCACGCAATGCTGCAAAAAAAGCCCGCGATTTTGCCACCAGCGATGCCATACGCGATGCGCTAAAAGCGCAGGGAATTTTGCTGGAAGATACGCCGCAAGGCACCACATGGCGAAGGGTAGCGGGATGATGGATTTGTTTGAGCATATTGTGCTTGCCGGAGGCATTGGCTTGGTTGGGGCCATGATGTGCGTATTTATTTTTCACGAAGTGCTTGGGCATGTGTGGATTGCGTTATTGAAGCTGGAAGGCAGGCCAAGACTGCAAATTTTTATTACCATGCTGGCATGTTTTTTTAGCCATACGTTGTGCATCTGGCTGTTTGCCGGCATTTATTACATGATGGAAAACTGGCTGCATTTAGGCGCGCTGCACGGTGTGCATGCACAGAGTCTTATTGGGTATGCGCATTTTTCTTCGGCCACGTACTCTTCGCTTGGATTTGGCGATTTATACCCCACAGGGCCACTGCAAATGATTGCCAGCATCGAGGTGATTTTAGGGCTGATGCTGATTGGCTGGTCGGTGGCGTTTACCTATCTGGTCACCGATAAATATCTGGTGCATAAACGTAACCGCCATCAATCGCAGAAAAAGGATAGCGTATGAATACCGAATCGCCGACCACATCGCCCAATCTGCGCGCCGGGTTTGGCGCACGCTGCATGGCGGTGACCATTGATGGCGTGATTGTGTTGCCGCTGACATGGGCGACCGAATATTTACAAAATGCTGCGCTGCAGCAAGCGCTGACCTTTATCATTCTGGCTGCGTATTATATCGGGTTTTTGGGTTCACGTTGGCAAGCCACACCCGGCATGCGGCTATTTAAATTGGAAATGCGCATGGCCGATTTGCGCCCGGTAACACATGGGCGTGCTGCGCAGTGGATAGGCACGAGTGTGCTACTGATGTTGCTTTGCTTTGCGCCGCTTGCCTATGTGTTTTGGCTGATTTTTAGCGTGATGCCTTTAGCCGAACTGCAAACCGCCATGCAAAGCGGCACCGACCCTGCGGCACTGATCGGTATGATTCCCGAACGCCTTGGCATGAGTGCCGAAGCGTTTGAACGCACGCGCATTTACGGCGTGCTTAGCACGCTGTTTCTGCTGGGCTTCTGGTGCATCAGCACCATTGTGATGAAGCAGCAGCGCGGCCTGCATAATTTGCTGGCCAGTACCTTGATTATCAAGGTGGCACGCCCATGAGCAACCGCGTTTACCTCTATGATTCCACCTTGCGCGATGGCGCGCAGGCACGCGGCATTGATTTTACGGTGGCCGATAAACTGGCGATTGCGCAAGGCTTACGGGAATTTGGCATTGATTATGTTGAAGGCGGCTGGCCGGGCGCCAACCCCACGGATGATGCGTTTTTTGAAGCCGCCAAAGCGCAACCCAAATTAAAACTTACCGCCTTTGGCATGACGCGCAGGGCAGGGCGCAGCGCCGCCAACGACCCCGGACTGCAAGATGTGTTGAATGCGCAAACGCCAAGCGTGTGCCTGGTGGGCAAAGCGTGGGATTGGCAGGTGGAAGCGGCACTGAAAATTTCGAAAAAAGAAAATATCCGCATGGTCGAAGAATCGATTGCCCATGCCAAAGCCAAAGGCCGCGAAGTGGCGTTTGACGCGGAACATTTCTTTGATGGCTTCAAAGCCAACCCCGACTATGCACTGGAAGTGGCAAAAGCCGCGCACAATGCGGGCGCGCGCTGGGTAGTGCTGTGCGATACCAATGGCGGCAGTTTGCCTTCCGAGGTGAAGGCGATTGTGCAACACATGGTGCAGCATATTCCGGGCACGCATTTGGGCATTCACTGCCATAACGATACCGAGCAGGCGGTGGCCTGTTCACTGGCCGCCGTGGAAGCCGGCGTGCGGCAGGTGCAAGGTACCATTAACGGGATTGGCGAACGCTGCGGCAATGCCAATTTAATTGCGATGATTCCTACACTCATGCTGAAAATGGGTATGAAAACTGGCGTAAGCGAAGCGAAACTGAAACAGCTTACCGCGCTTTCGCGCATGGTCGATGATAGGCTAAGCCGCAACGCCAACCAGCACGCAGCCTATGTTGGGGCGGCAGCGTTCGCGCATAAAGGCGGCCTGCATGTAAGCGCCATGAACAAGGATTCGCGCTCTTACGAACATATTAACCCCGATATCGTGGGCAATCGCCGCCTGATTCTGGTTTCCGATAAAGCTGGGCGGGCGAATATTGTGAACCGTTTGCAGCAAATGGGCATTGCGGTTGACGCCGATGATGTGCGCATTGGCGATTTGGTGAAAGCCGTGAAAGAACGCGAAGCGCTGGGCTATGCCTACGAAGATGCCGAGGCAAGCTTTGAACTTTTGGCGCGCCGCATGCTCGATGCCGTGCCGGAATTTTACCAGCTACAAAGTTTCCGCGTGCTCGATGAGCGCCGCGTGAATGCCAAGGGTAAACGCGTCACCATGTCGGAAGCCACCGTGAAGCTGCTGGTGAAAGACCAGTTGCTGATGACGGTTGCCGAAGGGAACGGCCCGGTGAATGCGCTAGATGCGGCGATTCGTAAGGCCATGCTGCCGCACTACCCGCAGCTTTCGCGCATGCATTTAAGTGATTATAAGGTGCGTATTTTAACGCCGAATGATGCCACCGCCGCGCTTACCCGCGTGATGATCGAAAGCCGCGACGATAAAGGCAAAAGCTGGACAACGCTGGGCGTTAGCCACAACGTGATCGATGCTTCGTATAACGCATTGTTCGATGCGATTACGTTTTTTCTGATGGGGAATAAGAAGTAATTAACGGGGAATACGAAGGCTGACACCTTCTTCGTTTACTTTCACTCTTCCCGGCCCCAAAGGTGTATTTAGAGTGCCAGTAATGCCTTCGTCGCTTACTGAAAATCCACGCCCCAAATCCACGGAAAGATTATTACCTGAATTACCTGAGTTTGGTAGCGTAGGCGTAAAACGATCGCGGGGAGCATATGGTTGAAACTCCTCACTCGGACTTGGTGGGCCGTAGGGTTGTTGAGGTGGTCTTAGAGAAGGGCTTATTGCTCCTAATTCATATGGTATGTTTGGTAATGATAGATTTACCTGCCAATCTGGCGGTGGCTGCTGTGCCAAACGAATTGCCGGATTGGTTGGCTCCGCCGGAGGCGCTGGCGCTGGGGTTTCTTGTTTAGGTTCGCCTTCGGCCACGGGTTTTTCCTTCTTTAAACATACAGGGTAGGGCAAGAGGGTTAAAAAACGTTTAATGCCCCACGCAAACTAGGTATAGATGAGCGCTATGAAAAGCATGAACATGATTCTTGTGCGCCCGCAAATGGGCGAAAATATCGGTGCTGCCGCGCGCGTGATGGCGAATTTTGGGCTGGCGCAAATGCGCCTGGTGGCCCCGCGCGATGGTTGGCCGAATGTGAAAGCCTCGGATATGGCGGGCAAGGCGCTCTATATTCTGGATGATGCGACACTGCATAGCGACGTTGCTGCCGCAGTGGCCCCCTGCCAGTTTGTGCTGGCCACTACCTCGCGCGAGAGGGCGATGAACCTGCCAGTGCTTACCCCGCGCGAAGCGATGGCTGAGGCTGTAGCGCGCATAAGGCAGGGGCAACAGGTGGGCATTTTGTTTGGCCCCGAGCGCACCGGGCTTGAGAATGAAGAATTAGCGTTGGCCAATGCGGTGGTGACGATTCCGGTTTCCGAGAGCTACCCATCGCTGAATTTGGCGCAGGCGGTGGCGGTGCTGGCCTATGAGTGGGGAGTGCAGAGCGCTGAAAGGATAGCCAGCGCGCCCAGCAATGCGATAGATGTGCCCGCCCCCAAAGCCGAGCTGGAGGGCTTATTTGGCCAGCTTGAGGCAGCACTGGATGCGGTGGATTTCTGGCGGGTGCCTGAAAAGAAGGAAGCCATGTGGCGCAATATACGTGCGGGGCTGAACCGTGCGGAGTTATCGTCGCAGGAAGTGGCGACATGGCGGGGCATTCTTCGCGCCTTACTAAGGTAAGGCGCGAAAATATTTATTGTGCTGCGGCCGAGCACATGCTGTGCTGGCCTTCGCGCAGCTTCGCTGGCTTCAAGGCTGACTCGGTTCTGCTGAACCTCGAATAACCAAGTTCTTCTGTGATACGACGGCAGTAGCCGGAGCAAACCTATCAACATTTGTCACAAAACATTCATCAATGCTGCGCGTAGAACACTTTATAATGCGCGGGTATGGCAATGACACCAGAGCAGCCAAAAGAAGAAGTAAAACCGAAGCCAGCGCCGGCGGAACAAGCCAGTGCGCCTGCGGCACCGTCACCTGCACCTGCGCCGACAGAAAAATGGCTGCGCCCCTTCCAGAAACTACAGGCCTTTGCAGAAGGAACGATTAGCGAAGCGCTGAATGGGCTTTCGAACTTTGGCAGAATTGGCTCGATGCTGGGATTGGTCGGCGGGATAACGCTTGCGATAATGGGTGCGGCTGGCTTTACCCCCACGCTGCTTGCCTATGCGATTGGTGGCTGGGCCATAGGCCTGCTGGGTGGTGCGGTGATTGGTGCTACCGTGGGTGCCGCAACGGGCGGTGCCAAACATGTGGCGCTGGCCGAACGCCGCGAGAAATATGCCGATGAAATTACCGATTCGCACAATGCGCATGCGCGGCAGAATTTGAATCAGGGATCACGTTATGTACGTGCCGCTTGGAACCGCGATGTTGAAAACCACCAGGTTTCAACCGTCGACCGTTTTCAGGCCTATGTCGACCGCACCGAAGATAGCTGGGCGAACCGTGTTACTGAATCGCGCGGCAATAATTCGCTGGGATATTAATGCATTGTGGCATGCGGCCACAATGTCACACAACCTTCACACACAAGGCCCCCAAGCTTTAGTATAGTGCAAGGTAAGCAATAGGAGAACGCGTATGTTCTGGAATAGAAAAAACGAAGTACCACACGATGCCATGCCCATTCACCATGATCGGCACAGTGCATTTTACACCACGGCAGGCAACGTGGCGGGTGAGGGCTTAAAAGGCACCGCGAAAGGTGCAGTGACAGGTTTAGGCGCAGGCGCGCTGCTTGGTGCAGCCTTGTTTGTAGGGTTAGCAATTTTATTGATGAACCCTGGGATAATTGTTGCAGGCATTCAAGCTGTGGGTACGGCGGTAGGCGGTATTACCGGCTTAAGTGTTGGCGGTGGATTTGGAACTGGCCTTGTAGTGATTGGTGCAGGTATCGCAGGAGCCATGATTGGTGGTGTGAAAGGTCTGTTCACTGGCGGTATCATTGGCGGTTTATTCGGTGCTGGCCATGGGCTTTCAAAAGGCCGCGAGCAAGTGGCACAGGAACGCATGACGGCGCAAGCAGTTGATCAGCAACTGGGCGCTGCACAAATGCAAAGCCAAGCGATGTTGATGCAGGCGCAGGCAGCACGCTCGCCTTTCCCACCACAAGGTAGCGCAATGAATATGGCATCATCGAAAATTGATGCTTCGGGTGCAGAACACAGCAAACTGGCCGAGCAGCGCCAGCTGCAGATGGCGTAGGGGGCTAGCATGGCACTTTTTAAATCACAAAACGGCTTTTTAAAAGGCATCAACAAAATGGGCGAGGGTATCGGTAGAGGCTTCGCACATATGGGCAACTTCTACGGCAAACACCCTATTATTAGCACAATGGTGGTTGGGCTTGGTGCGCTTGGGTTTGTTGCACACAAAGAGCGCCACAAAGTCGAAGAGCGCGAACAGAATTATTATAGCAACGCCGTGCAACAGGTGAACGCGCAGCAATATGCTGCTGCTGCCGCCATGCAGGCTGCTGGCCCCGGCTCGCAGATCAATTGCAGCGGTGCATCGCTTGAAGGATTACTCGCCGAGCAACAGCAACGGGCAATGGGGTAGGGTATGAGTAGTGGTTGGTCGAGATTTTGGGCGGGTGCTGCTGACAAGGCAGAAGCAGGAGCAAAGCGTGTTGGCGGTGTACTTGGCTCTGCAGGCACTGCGGTTAAAGACGCGCATCTTTCAGGCACCTCTGCAAGCCATGAAGGTAAATTTGGTGCAATGATTACGCGTACTGCGACAAAGGCGGTTGGGGGAGTTTTACACGTTGGTGTAGTGATGCCATTGAGATTTGTTGGAGGCCTCTTCACGGGAGTTGGCGAAGCGATAGGTTTCAAGGGTTTTGGTTCTGCAAAAAAATCCAGCGAACTTGGCAAATTTTTCAGCAAACACTGGGGCAAAATGGCTGCTGGTGGCGCGGTGCTGGTTGGCGCTTCGATGCTGATGGGCGGGCAGGATAAAGAGCGCTACGATACTGCGTATAACGATACCATCAATCAACTGAACACGATGAATGCCGCTTCGCCGCAGATTATGGCAGGCGCAGGTAACGCCCAGCAACTGGGCACGCTGCAGCAAATGCAGATGCAGCGAGGGTAACATAAACAACCATGAACAATAAGAACAACATATGAGCGGCGCACAGGCAGTAAACAAAACATTCAAGGGATCGCTCCAGCAGTTCGCGAACGGCGTTGGCCAAGTTTTCAAAAAAGATTCGAAGTTAGGCGGCGACGTAGTCGCGCATGCGGGCAAAGTAAACATTCTTGAGCGTGTGGCTGGCAAACCTTTCCGGGTGATTGGTAAACACCCGCGTTTGGCCATGGGTGCCGCCGTGGTGGGTGGCGTGGCGTGGATGCACGGCCAGCACGAAGAGAAACAGAAACTGGCCGAGCTGGAATTTCAGGCGCAGCAAGCCCAGCAAATGCAAAGCTACAAAAATACCGTAAGCCCTGCTGAATGGCAGGATGCGCAATCGCAGTTCCGCACCACCGGCCAGCAAGGTGGCTTTGCCGACCGTGTGACCGCCGAGCGTGAAGCTGCGGCTGCCCAGCAGCAGCCCGCTGTACAGGGTGCATAAGCAGCCCACCCGCTAATTTCCTTGACTAACTTCTGAGAATCGCTATGTATCCCGTCCCTTTCGGTGCGGAGCGCATATCCTCCTCCCCCGGAAATGCAGGGATTATGTGAGGATAGATAAACGGGGCAATGCCCCATTGTTGCAAGGAGAAGCGCATGAGCAAGCGTAGTTCAGTTAAATACAAAATTTCCCGTCGTTTGGGCGAAAACCTCTGGGGTCGCGCCAAAGATCCAATCAACCGTCGTGCGTATGGCCCCGGCCAGCATGGCCAGCAGCGCAAGAAATTGTCGGATTACGGCACGCAGCTGCGCGCTAAGCAGAAGCTGAAAGCCTATTACGGCAACCTGACCGAAAAACAGTTCCACAAGCTGTACACCGAAGCGATGCGCTTGAAGGGCGATAGCAGTGAGAACCTGCTCGCGCTGCTGGAAAGCCGCCTTGATGCTGTAATTTACCGCATGTGCATTGTGCCTACCGTGTTTGCTGCACGCCAGTTCGTGAACCACGGCCACGTGAAAGTGAACGGCAAAAAAGTAAACATCGCCAGCTACCAAGTGAAGGCTGGTGACGTGATTGAAGTGAAAGATAAATCCAAGCAGATGAATCTGGTGCTGGAATCGCTGCAATCGCCCGAGCGTGATGTGCCAGAATATATTGATATGGATGTAAAAGCCGTGCGCGGTACATTTATGCGCAAGCCAAGCTTCATGGAAATTCCGTACCCTGTGAAGATGGAACCAAACTTGGTAATCGAATTCTATTCACGCTAATTCTGCGTGCATTGAATTTCGCCATCTACGGCGTCACACTGCAGGGCGATGTGCTCATGTACTTCGATGTACACTGCGCGCATCGCCCTTTGTGTTCCTAGTATCTGGCTGAAATTGAATGCACTTTCGCCCTGCGTGCATTTTGCGGATGGATATGTTAGGCTTACCTCATGTTTCGTAAATTGCTCACCTTTCATAAGCGCGGCCGCAAAGGCGATTCCGATAGCTCGGATTCCGACCATTTGCTGCGCGATAAACAGCAGGAATTGAACGAGCTGATGCAGGCGGTGGCCGCCGGTGAACCCGATATCGATTTAAAAATCGCCAGCATGGTTGAGGGCGAACCAGAACTGGTACGCATTGCGATTATCGAAAAAATCCGCGATATGCTGCGCGAGCGTGAAGAAGAAAAAACCCGCGAACTCGAAGCATCGCACGGGCGTGCGCGCAAGCAGCAGGTGGAAGCCCAGCGCATGAGCCTGCGCCAATGGCTGACATGGATTATGTCGGAAGATTCGTTGCGGCGCATTCGCGAATCGTTTTTAGCGCGCCCGATTCTTGAAACGCAGGTGAAAAACATTGGCGAAGATTTGGCCAAAAAAGGCGTGATGGCGCAAATGCAGCTGATGAATAAAAACGATTTGGGCGAACTTTCGGCGACCATCGCCAAGCATCAGGCAACGCAAAAAGCCAAGGATTCGTTAATTCGGTAATTAGGCGGCGGCCTGTTCATTAAAGGCAATGCCTTTTTCTTTCAGCAAGGCCTGCAATTCGCCCGCCTGATACATATCGCGCACGATATCGCAGCCACCAATGAATTCGCCTTTGATATACAACTGCGGAATGGTTGGCCAATCGGAGAATGCCTTGATGCCTTCGCGAATTTCGGCATCGAGCAGCACGTTCACATCCTTATATTCGGTGATGCCAAGGCGCTCGAGCACAGCGGCAACGGTGGCCGAAAACCCGCATTGCGGCAGTTTTTTGCTGCCTTTCATGTAAAGCACAATGTCGTTGCCTTTAATCTCGGTTTCGATGCGGGTGAATGCTGGGTTCTCGGTCATAAATTCTCCTTGTTGCTTCCTGCTCCGGCCTGCTGGCCTTCGCAATGAAGCGCGCTCAGGGCTGGCTCGGACGTACTGTCCTCGCATAACAGGTTGGGAGGAATATAATGTATAGTGGTTGATATGCAAGCGGCAACGCTTGACCAAGTGGCGCGGGCATGCTCAAACGCCAGTATGAGCGCCCTAAAACAGCAAGCAACCCAGCCTGCAGCGATTACCGATGCGGTGATCGCCGATCACGGCCTGACGCGTGAGGAATATGCGCGCATTGAAAAGATATTAGGTCGCACGCCGAACCTTGTAGAACTTGGCATTTTCAGCGTAATGTGGAGCGAGCATTGCTCGTATAAAACCACGCGTATTCACCTGAAAAAACTTCTCACCACCGGCAAACACGTGATTTGTGGCCCGGGTGAAAATGCCGGTGTGGTGGATATTGGCGATGGCCAGGCGCTGATTTTTAAAATGGAAAGCCATAACCACCCGAGTTTCATTGAGCCATTTCAAGGTGCAGCCACAGGTGTGGGCGGCATTATGCGCGATGTGTTTACCATGGGCGCGCGCCCGATTGCACTGATGAACGCGCTGCGCTTTGGCGCACCGGAAAACGAAAAAACCCGCCATATTGTGCGCGGGGTAGTGGCAGGCATTGCGCATTATGGGAACTGTGTGGGCGTGCCAACGGTGGGCGGCGAAACCAATTTTCATGCAAGTTATAACGGCAACCCTCTGGTGAATGCCATGTGCGTGGGGCTGGCCGATACCGATAAGATTTTCTATTCGGCGGCCAGTGGTGTGGGCAACCCCGTGGTGTATGTGGGTGCAAAAACCGGCCGCGATGGCATTCATGGTGCCACAATGGCCTCGGCTGAATTTGATGAAGATACCGCCGAAAACAGGCCCACGGTGCAGGTGGGTGACCCTTTCAAAGAAAAACTGCTGATTGAAGCCTGCCTCGAGCTGATGCAAACCGATGCGATTATCGCAATACAGGATATGGGCGCGGCGGGGCTTACCTGCAGCAGCCTTGAGATGGCCGATAAAGGCGGACTTGGCATTGAATTGCAGCTTGAGCGCGTACCGATGCGCGAAACAGGCATGGTGCCTTACGAGATTATGCTTTCGGAATCGCAGGAGCGCATGCTCATTGTGTTAAAGCCCGAGCGCGAAGCGATGGCCAAAGCCATTTTTGAAAAATGGGATTTAGATTACGCGACGATTGGCGAACTGACCAATACCGGCCGCATGGTGCTGAAAATGCACGGTGAAGTGGTGTGCGATATTCCGGTGGCGCCACTTTCGGAAGATGCACCGGTGTATGACAGGCCGCA
>JBILFK010000095.1:0-6131 GCA_044351685.1 Rickettsiales bacterium
GTGGGCGCTAGCCAGCGCCATATACCCAAGATACAGAAAAAACAGAATCAACATGCTGGTCAGCCGCGCATCCCATACCCAATAGGCGCCCCACATGGGCTTGCCCCACAGCGCGCCAGTAACCAGGCACATTAGGGCGAATAAGGCGCCAAGCGGTGCGGCTTCACGTGCGGCAAGGCTTGCCAGCGGGTGCCGCCACACTAGAAAACTGATCGATGCCGCGGCCATCAGGCCATAAATGCCAAGCCCCAACGTTGCTGCCGGCACATGGATATACATAATGCGCACGGTTTCGCCCTGCTGATAATCCAGCGGCGCCACATGCCATACCAGATATTGCCCAAGCGTAAGCAACAGAAGCGCCAGCAACGCGCTAATCGGCAATAGCCAGCGCAGCAGGCGTAAAAATCGGGCGGGGTTAGCAAAGCGGTGCATGATATGGTTAGTGACTCGTGAGTGGTGACTGCTGATTAGAGTATTTCTGATAGAAAGTAGACATTTTTTTTAGATTGATTCATGAACACTCTATGACCCACGATAGGATGCCTCACGTGACACTTCCCCATACCCAAACCTTGCTTAACATTATGGCGCGGCTACGCAACCCTGAAGGCGGCTGCCCGTGGGATTTAGAACAGAATTTTGCGACCATCGCGCCCTACACGATTGAAGAAGCCTACGAAGTCGCCAATGCCATTACGCGTGGCGATATGGCAAATTTGCGCGAAGAATTGGGCGATTTGCTGTTGCAGGTGGTGTTTCATAGCCAAATGGCGCAGGAAGCAGGCCTGTTCACGTTCGAGGATGTCGCGCAGGCCATTGCCGATAAAATGGTGGCGCGCCACCCGCATGTGTTCAGCGATGCTGAAATTACCTCGGCTGCCGCACAAACTGAAAACTGGGAAACACTCAAGGCTGCCGAGCGCGCAAAAAAGCAAGCAGATGCCAGTGTGCTTGCCGATGTGCCTGCCGCCCTGCCAGCGCTGATGCGCGCGCAAAAACTACAAAAACGCGCCGCCCGCGTTGGCTTCGATTGGCCAGATGTGCGCGGCGTTATCGCCAAAATCCGTGAAGAGTTAGATGAAGTCGAGCAAGCAATCGCTGAAGGTACGCGCGACCACATTGAAGACGAACTCGGCGATGTGCTGTTTGCCGTCACTAATCTTGCACGCTTCATGGATATCGATAGCGAAGATTCCTTACGCCGCACCAATCATAAATTCACCCGCCGATTCCAACATATTGAGGCTGAACTTGCGAAGCAAAATATTGCACTACGCGATGCGGGGCTTGAAGAGATGGAACGTTTATGGAACGAAGCCAAACAACACGAGAAAGCGGCATGACACAAAAAACCATTCTTATCACCGGCGCCACTTCTGGCATTGGCAAAGCCGCGGCACTGGCGCTTGCAGGCGAAGGCCACCGCCTAATTTTAACCGGCAGGCGCGATGCCTTATTGCACGAAGTGGCAGCACACTGCGCGCCAGCACCCGTGCATACGCTGTGTTTCGATATACGCGACCGCAGCGCACTAACACTAGCATTCACTAACCTGCCAGAAGCATTTGCAGAAATTGATGTACTGGTGAATAACGCGGGGCTTGCGCTCAATCACGCTACCGCCGATGAAGGCTCACTCGCCGACTGGGACACGATGATTGATACCAATATCAAGGCACTTGTCACCGCATCGCGCCTGCTATTGCCAGGCATGAAATCACGCGGGCGCGGGCATATTGTGAATATCAGTTCGGTCGCGGGCAGTTACCACTATCCGGGCGCGAATGTGTATGGCGCAAGCAAAGCGTTTGTGACCTATTTTTCGCTGGCTATGCGCGCAGATTTATTGGGTTCACCCATTCGCGTAACCAATATCGAACCGGGGATGACCGAAACCGAATTTTCGCTGGTGCGCTTCAAGGGCGACGAAACACGCGCCGCAAGTGTCTATGATGGTATTGCGCCACTAACGGCTGAAGATATCGCCGAAACCATACGCTGGGCGATTGCCCAGCCCCCGCATGTAAACATCAACCGCATTGAAGTGATGCCGGTGATGCAAGCACCAGCAGGTATCGCGGTAAAACGCAATTAGTGCATTGCGGGTTTCAATGCATCGCCCTTGCCAGATTCGCTAACCAAATCGAGGTTTTGCCAGGCACGTTCGTAATAGGTGGTAGAATTGGTGAGTGCCTGATTGAGGTAGGTTTTAGCTAACTCTTTATTGTCTGATAAATAGGCATATAGCCCCAAATTATTATCGAGCGCGGGGCCTTTCAGGTATTTAGAGGCCATGGCTTTGGCACCATCAAGATCACCCTTAATACCCTGAATCAGCGCAAAGTTCAGTTCAATCTGTTCGCGGCGCAAATCGTTAGGCGCTACCCGCACGGCCTGCTCCATCGCCTGAATTGCGCGCGGATAATTCCTTGCAATCGCCTGGCTTAACCCCACATTATTCAAGATTGCCGGGTTATCTTCACTTACGCGTAGGGCTTCAGCGTAATACGCCATCGATTCGGGAATCATGTTGCGTGTGGCAAACAAAATGCCCAGCGCATTCAGGGTGCGCCAGCGTTGTTTATCAAGCGCCATCACTTCCTTAAACACCCGTCCGGCTTCTTGCATTTTTCCCATTGCCATCAGGCATAGGCCTTTGCCTTCCAGCAATTCTGCCGATGGCTTTTGCTTTTTTGAAAGATCATCGAAAAGTTTAAGCGCCTTTTCATATTCGCCGCTGCGGCGCGTAGCATCGGCAAACTGCACCATGTAGACACGCTTTTCTGCTGCTTTTAACTTGGGTTGATCGGCCAATTGCTTGTAAATTTGCGCAGCTTTCAGGGCATTGCCCTTTTCCAGCGCATCTTTTGCGCCCTGCTCCATCAGGCTGCGCTGGGTGGGCACGTCGGGCTGATCGAATTCCTTGAATTCCTTATCCGGATCCAGCCATTGCTTGCCAATCGAGCCCTCTTCGCAGGCCGAAAGGGTAAGCAGGGCGGCAACCATTAGTACAATATGTTTCATAGGGCTGGCGTGTTAGCATGCCAAGCGGCACTTGTCACTAACGAGAATAGAACCAATAATTCATTGGCATTTTGTGTGATGCTCGCTATGCAATGCGCATGACCGCTGCATCACTTCATTGGCCCAAGCATTTGCTGGATATTGCCTCGCTCAGCATTACTGAAATCGAGGATATTCTGGCACGTGCAGGCGCATTGGTGGCCACCAACCGTGGCGCCGATAAAAAGCACCCCACCCTCAAGGGGCGGACACTGATTAATTTATTCTTCGAAAACTCGACACGCACGCGCAGCTCGTTTGAACTGGCAGGCAAGCGCCTTGGTATGGATGTGATTAACATTTCTACCGCCGCCTCTTCCACTAGCAAGGGCGAAACGCTGCTCGATACCGCGATGACGCTGAACGCCATGCAATCCGATATCATTGCGGTGCGCCACCCGCATGCCGGTGCTGTGCAGCTGATTGCTGAAAAAGTCGGCGCGCACGTGATTAATGCAGGCGATGGCGCGCATGCCCACCCCACCCAAGCACTGCTCGATGCGCTAACGATTCAACGTAAAAAAGGCTATATCATGGGCTTAAAAATCGCCATTTGCGGCGATATTGCCCATAGCCGCGTGGCGCGTTCCAACATCGAACTGCTCACCAAGTTGGGCGCAGAAGTGCGGGTGATAGCCCCACCCACCCTGATGCCAACCAATGTGGCGTGCTATGGTGTTTCGCCCTATACCGATATGCGCGATGGCCTGAATAATGTGGATATTGTGATGATGTTGCGCGTGCAAACCGAACGCGCGCACGGCAAATCGATTGCTTCGGTGCGCGATTATTTTCATAGTTACGGCCTCAGCTACGCCATGCTCAAACACGCCAAGCCCGATGCGCTGGTGATGCACCCCGGCCCCATGAATCGCGGCGTGGAAATTGATAGTGATGTCGCCGATGATATGCAACGCAGCGCCATTTTAGAACAGGTGGAAATGGGTGTGGCCGTGCGTCAGGCCATTTTGGAAATGATGATCGAGAAAAACTAGTGCGACCAAAGGATATGGCATGAGTACGTTTTACAAACCCACCCACACATTAAACGATAACCATGTTGTTGCCTATACCAATGCGCGCATTATCGACCCCGAGAGCAAGCTCGATGTAAAGGGTACGCTTCTCACCAAAGGCCATACGATCGCCGATTTTGGTGCAAAGGTTACACCGCCGGAAGGCGCGACCATCATCGATTGCGGTGGTCATGCACTCACCCCTGGTCTCATTGATATTCAGGTGCATTTCCGTGAACCCGGGTTTGAATACAAAGAAACCATAGAAACCGGTTCCATGTCGGCAGCAGCGGGCGGCGTAACCACGGTGGCGTGTATGCCCAACACCTCGCCAGTCATCGATGATGTATCGGTGCTTGCCTATATTCATGCGCGCGCGCGTGAATCGGGCTATGTGCATGTGCGCACCTATGCCGCGATCAGCAAAGCCATGAAAGGGCAGGAAATTACCGAAATGGCCATGCTGGTCGAGCGCGGTGCCGTAGGCTTTACCGATGATGGCCTGCCGATGATGAACGCGCAACTCATGCGCCAAGCGCTTACACTCGGCAAAACACTTGGCGTACCAATTGCTCAGCATGCCGAAGATTTAAACCTCAGCGCCGGTGGCTGCATGAATGAAGGCTGGGTGGCCACACAGCTTGGCTTGCCGGGTATTCCGAATGCTTCAGAAGCAGTGATTGTGGCGCGCGATATTCTGCTCGCTGAACTGACGGGCGGCCATTACCATGTGCTGCATGTTTCCACCCGCGAAGCGGTGGAACTGATTCGGCAAGCCAAAGCCAAAGGCTTGAATGTTACTGCCGAAGCCGCACCCCACCACTTCACCATGACCGACGAAGCCGTGCTGGGCTACCGCACCTTCAGCAAAATGAACCCGCCACTGCGTAGCGAACTTGATAAACAAGCCATTATCGAAGGGCTGAAAGATGGCACGATTGATGCCATCGCCACCGACCACGCCCCGCACGATACCGAATCGAAGCGCGTGCCCATGGAAGTGGCAAGCTTCGGCATTGTGGGATTGGAAACCATGCTGCCATTATCGTTAGGCTTAGCACATCGCGGCGTAATGCCACTGATGGATGTATTGGCCGCCATGACCTATAAACCAGCCGATATTATCCATGTGAATGCAGGCCGCCTGAAAAAGGGCGCACCTGCCGATTTAGCATTGATTGATCTGAACGCGAAATGGACGATTCGTAACGCCGACTTACATTCGAAATCGAAAAACTCTCCCTTCGATGAACAAGAAGTGCAAGGCCGTGTGCTGCGCACCGTAGTGGCGGGCGAAACAGTTTTTACCGCTAACGCTAGCAACTAGCCGCATGCGCCATTCTTCTACACCCAGCCCGGTTATCTGCGCGCTCGATACTATGGAGATCGACGAAGCCACTGTAGTGGCCGAAGCCGTGCGCCCGCATGTGGGCGCCATTAAACTCGGCCTCGAGTTTTTTACCGCCAACGGCGCGGCCGGTGTTGGCAGCATTAACAAACTTGGTATTCCTGTATTTCTGGATTTGAAATTTCACGATATTCCCAACACGGTCGCGCGTGCAATTTCTGCCACGGCAGGTATGAACATGTTCATGATGACGGTGCATACAGGCGGCGGCCAAGCGATGCTGCGCGCGGCAATCGAAGCATCGGATCAATTATCACAGGTCACCGGCAAAGAGCGCCCGCTGATTGTGGGTGTTACGCTGCTCACCAGCCTGGATCAGGATGATATAAGCATGCTGGGTTACCGCGATTTACTGAACGATCAGGTGTTGCGGCTTGCCGATTTAGCGCAATCTGCGGGGCTCGATGGTGTGGTATGCTCGCCGTATGAGATTGCTAGCCTGCGCAATGCCTGCGGGCCAGATTTCACGTTGGTAGTGCCCGGCATACGCCTAGATACCGATAGGCAAGACGACCAGAAACGTGTATTAACCCCCAAAGAAGCATTGGCACGCGGTGCGGATTACTTAGTGATTGGCAGGCCGATTACCTCGGCGCGCAACCCGGCAGAATCCGCAAAGCTTATCGCGTCACAACTCACAT
>JBILFK010000198.1:0-4583 GCA_044351685.1 Rickettsiales bacterium
CATTATTCACTGTGCTGTGCGCTAGCGCTTCTTACATTGCGGTGCCTGCCGCCATGCGCCTTGCCCTACCAGAAGCCAAAGCGGCCATTTATGTGCCAATGTCGCTGGCGATTACCTTTCCCTTCAATGTCACGCTTGGTATTCCGCTTTACTATGCGCTTGCCGGTTATGTTCTGACCAGTGCCAACTAAAGAAGGTGGTAACGATGAAAAAATTACTCGCAACAACTATGCTTGTGATGCTGGCTGCCTCCTCTGCAGTGGCGGGGGAACGCAAAGAAATAGATGCCGCTTTTGCCCAGTGGCGCAGCGCCCTGAGCAGCGGCAAAGCTGAAAATGTTGTAAACCTGTATGATGAAAATGCGGTGTTACTGGCAACGCTGGCGAATGAACCCATTACCGACCAGAAAGCCAGAACTGCTTACTTTACCACCCTCACCGCTAAGCCAATGCTTTCTGCCGCAGTGAACAAAGAATTCATAACATTACTCGATGATAACAGCGCCATTATCAGCGGTGTTTACACGTTCAGTTTTGAAGAGAATGGCAAAACCGTTCAGATTCCTGCACGTTATTCATTCGTGTATGAAAAAGAGAATGAAAAATGGATGATCGTTCAACATCATTCATCACAAATGCCGCATGCTAATTAGCGGTGGTCGGGGCGGGAGGATTTGAACCTCTGGCCCGCTGCTCTCGAAGCAGGCGAGCGCCCATTCTACGCTATGCAGGCTTTGTCAACGGTTAGTGAACGAAGATTTCACCATAACCCAAACGTTTTTTCTGCGGCTTTAAGCCGGTCTTCGAACATGCGGCGTAGATCATTATGTTCATTGACAACAGGTATGGAATATCTGTTTTTGGATGTTTTTTTCTGCAGTAACTCATCTTCGATAGTGACTGTAATTACATCATGGAACTGATGTATGTATTTACCACTTTCATCACGTTTATAACTTCCATCGGGATTGCGAACGCGTGATACAATTTCTTCGGCGGTGCCTTCGCGTTCGGCGTTGTTAATCACTTTAATCCCTGGCGCCGGGTCACTGCTGGCTTTTTCAATACCCGTAAATAAAATAGGGTTTACACCCGCACGCAGTGCCGTGACCACATCCGAGTTTATGCTGTTACCAATATAGTATATCTGGCGTTGCGTAGCGGGGGTTGGCTGAGCACCAATAAGCGCAAACCCGTGTTCTAGCATTTTGGGGTCAGGCTTCTTTGGGAAGCCCTGACTGTAATCACCGTCATTAGAAGCAACCGGAACTTTTGCAGCACCAAGCACATAGGTATTTATTTCAGTATCAGTAAGTACATCGCCCAAAAATTCTTTAACCGCAGCGCGCACGCTCGCTTGTTCCGAATTACTGGCGATAAAAAATGGCACCTGATTCTTCTTAAGGAATACGAGCATTTCTTTGGCACCGGCGATCAAATGCGCTTTGCCTGATTTCAAAAATTCCGGTGTTCCCCGATAATCTGGGTAGTGCATGTTGAATTTATGCAGAAATTCAGCTTTTTTTGTATCATCTAACCCTAGAGCTTCGCTTAATGCGCTTTTCAACGCCATTTGTTGGGTTGACCCATGATTTTTTTCAGCCCCGAATACCTTGATTGCGGCATCAATTTGCTTTTGTTGCGCTTCCGTTGGGGTAATAGCTAAATCTGTAAAACTATGTGACACTGCATATTGTGCCATATTTTGGTAAAATTCTGCATCGCGCTCGATATCAAACAGTGTTTCATCCCAATCGAAGCCGATGCCGTGCAATTCAGACTGCACAATTTCTTTCTTGGTTCTTGGGCGATGTTTTTGGGTAAATAGCAAAAAACACTCCGATTCTGGGGATATATTATCTAATCCATACAAAGAAATATCGTTAAGTTTCTGTGACAACGGGGGAAATAGATAATTCTTGCCTAAAGCGTTTGCCAAATCCGCGAAGGGGTGCTACCCCACCAGCCCAGTCGGGGAGTAGCGCAGTCCGGTAGCGCATCTGGTTTGGGACCAGAGGGTCGCAGGTTCGAATCCTGTCTCCCCGACCATCTTTCGTCCCTACGGGCTTCGACTGGAACAATTCTTAGTAGCCCCCCAACCCACTGAGCACACTCACGTTGTCACATTACTGTCATTTGAGATTATGCGACAAAACGCGTATTTTCAAAGGTGGATAATAGTGGGAGTAGTGTGGCCATCGTAACGCCATCACAGATTCATATCTTTGACGACCCGGAAAGTAAGATAAGCTTTCTGGAAACGACGTTCGACGACAAGGATTGGCGTACGAATATCGTGTACCCGAATAACGATCAAAAATCCCTTCTGCAGCGTGCGCAGGTTAAAGAGAAATTACAAAAGCGCGGCTACGCCGTTAGCGATAGCATCGATGCTCACGGGCAGCATGTGCTTACCATTCACCATTTTGGCGAAGGCTCTAAAACCAGCGATGTGTTTAGAGAACTTGGGTTAGCCAAAGGCACATTACATACCATTACGCACCCTGCCTTACCGCTTGGCGATATGCTGAATGCTGGTAAAAGTGCGGGGCACTTAATTAAAGATACGCTCTCAGATCCGGCGCGTGCGAATGGTTTAGTGTATATTACCGCTGAAATTTTTCTGACGCTTGCAGGCTTAGGCAATAAAGATACCGGGAAAGCCAAAGCTTCGTTCTTTGAGCGCATGAAGCAGCCACGAAACTTTCTGCAATCGCTTGCGGGGGCATTCTTTCTAAGCCAATCGCTTATTTTCTTCGCATTTGCTCGCAATAACGAAGATCAGGCGATGGATGCCATTAAAAAGAAAACGCAACACCCATCAGATCCGAATACGCATGATACTTCGCAGCTTGCGTTTAATCCGGAACACGATGCCCCTAAAAACAATATTGGCAGTAATCTCACCCGAATTGTTCAAAAATACCCGATTCAAATTGGCGCGCTGTTTAATGATTTGGGCATGGTGGCTTATATTGGGCACGCCTATTTTAACCGGAAGCATCATTTAAAAACCCCGCACTTACCAGAAAGTGCCAATTATATTAAAAAAGGCTTTGGGCGTGATATTGGCGGCGCCATCACTTCGCTCGTGGCATGGACACTGTTGCTGATTCCAAGCAAAAAGAAAGACCCTAAAACCGAACCAAAACACGAAGAATCCAGCAATCCTATCAGTGGTCTAATTAACCATTTCAAAGAAAACCCAGAGCATGGCACAGGTTTGCTTACCGTTGCCTCGAGTACGCAGCGTTTGCTTGGCGGTATTAGCAAAGGCAACCGCTTACAAGTAATCGGCGAAAGTATTTATTTGCCCGGTGATTTCTTTTTGCTGTTTACCAAAAACAGTGAATATGGCGGAGATAATAAGCAAAACACGGAAGTGTTGGCCAAAAAACTTGCCGAACATTTTAATGCCATGCCTAACCTAATGGGTCCTGAAGCACAGCAGCAATTGGCCTCTTCTGCGGCAACATTCTTGCGCGACAACGCCATATACGAAAAATCGCAGCACCATAAGAATAAAGGACAAACCGTTCAGGAACTGGATGCACAGGCAAAAGAGTTAGCGCATGCGACCTTACGTATTTTACGTGCTACACAGAACGAACGATTCGAACATTTCGCAGAAGTTGTGGCCAAATTAGTGCATAAATTTCCAGAAACGCAACGCACGCAAATCACTGCAGCACTCTCACAAACACTGAGCCAACTTGAGTGGGTGCACGCAAAACCTGCAGAAATTCAGGCGCTCGTTCAACATTCGCTTACGCATACCCCTGTTGCATCGGCATACAGACCGATGAAAAACATCAATGATATTAGCCACGAAGTGAATGAACTTTCAGAAGTGATTCCTGGCATTAATGCCGGGCAGAGCGGCAGTGTCATTTACGATACGTTGTTACCTTTTATGCGCGAGGCACAGACAACGAACCAGCCAGCATCTCCCTTGAAGCGTATTCAAGCGGCATCAGCAAAAGTCACGGGGGTTACGGATACATCGCACGAAAAAGCGGGCAATAACCCCGTGCTGGCTGTTTAAAAAAGCTCGATATCGCCTTCGCTTTTATCAAGCGCAGCCGCGTGAACTTGATGCTGATTGCTCATCGTATATTCCTGAACCGCTTTGGCATTTACCGAAAGGATGCCCAGATCATAAAGTGAAGAAATAAGTTGCCGGCGCATATCGGTGAGCTTGATATCATTCATTAAGGTATCGATAAGCGTGTTGGTATCGGCATCTTCCAGTAAGTGTGCATCGGCAGGTAAGCGCTCAGAAACAAATTGCTGTACCGTTTTAAGCATCGTCACCATGTCGCCGATTACCTGGCTGGTGCGATCTTGGAATTGGATATTCATGATCATATTGCTGATGTTTTGTGCATTTTCACGGTTCATTGTGGCGGCATTTGCCAGCAAACTCAAAAAATCATGGTTTTGTTTCGTAATAGCATTCATTACCGCATCAATACGCGATTTTTGCGCCATATTTTTGGTCATGTCATAGTTAGCTAACTGGTCGATGACGGCAAACGATTCGCGCACAGAAGCAGAAACTTCCATAATGTCGCCACGCATACT
>JBILFK010000019.1:0-18037 GCA_044351685.1 Rickettsiales bacterium
GGGCTTTACCGCATAATTCGGGCAGGTAAGCGCCAGCACTGCGCCTTTATCGGCAAGCGTATATTCGGCGACAAAATCTAACCAAGCCAGAAATGCCGCTGAATAGCGATACCCGAGAACTTGCGTGATGGGCTTTAATTTTGCAGTTGGCACATCGGCATTGTGTTCACTTGTTGTCATGCCCACGATTTTTTTACCCATCAGCGTGGTTTCGACGAGCGTGCCCTCGGCAATATTCTCGGGTACACGGTAATCGAGCGCGCTGGCATGCGCGCGCGGCAGCAGCACGGTGCGTTGGGCAGTGAATGTTTCAGCGAGTGACATAGCGTTGCACCTACACGTCATTGCGAACGAAGTGAAGCAATCCAGAAAATTTCTTGTATGGATTGCCGCGTCGGGCTACGCCCTTCTTGCAATGACATTCATCTAAGAGGCTCTCCCCTATGAAATTTTTTGTTGATACCGCCGATGTAAAAGAAATTCGTGATTTAGCGGCTACCGGCCTGCTCGATGGCGTGACCACCAACCCCTCGCTGATTAAAAAATCCGGGCGCGATTTTAAAGAAGTGATTGCCGAAATTTGTGGTGTGGTCGAAGGCCCAGTGAGCGCCGAAGTGGTGGCCACCGATTACGAAGGCATGGTGAAACAAGGCTTAGAGCTTGCCAAAATCGCCGATAACGTGGCGGTAAAAGTGCCCCTCACGCTGGATGGGCTGAAGGCCTGCAAGCATTTCCGCGATAAAGATATTATGGTGAATGTGACCTTGTGCTTCTCGCCGGCGCAGGCGATTTTGGCGGCGAAGGCGGGCGCAAGCTTCATTTCGCCGTTTGTGGGCCGCTTGGATGATGTAGGCCAAGATGGCATGAGCCTGATTCACGAAATTATGAGTATTTACGGTAACTACCCCGAATGGGAAACCGAAGTGCTGGTGGCCAGCATTCGCCACCCGATGCATATTGTAGAATCTGGCCGATTAGGCGCGCATGTGGTGACAGCACCGCCAGCGGTGCTGAAGCAATTGGTGCAGCACCCGCTGACCGATAAAGGCCTTGAGCAATTCCTCAAAGATTGGGAAGCGACGGGGCAGAAGCTGTAGTCTTTACTTCAAAGTCCCTCGGCTTCGCCTCGGTGTACTTTGAAGTAGGTGTCTTGAAGCTGGGCGGCTCAAGGCGGCTCTTCGCCACCCGAAATTTTCTTCTTCATGTCACCCCGCACTGGTTGCGGGGTCTGAATGCCCTCACCCCACCCCTCTCCCTGAGGGAGAGGGTGACGAGCAGCGCGAGTCGGGTGAGGGGGCGCAACAGAGGCTCGTGTTATTTCCGCACCACTTCTTACACATCACGCGCCACGCGCCACGCATCACGCGCTTCTAGCGCCCGTGTTGCAGATTTTTCTGCTAGATTCTCGTTATGACAGTAGGCGTTCCCATGACCGATACCACCGAAATGACCAAGAAAATGGTCATCGAATATCTGCGTTCGCACCCCGATTTTCTCGCCGATAACCCCGAAGTGCTTGAGGCTTTGATTCCGCCCGAGCAAAATCACGGGCGCGGCGTGGTGGATTTCCAGTTTTACGCGATCGATCATTTGCGCAGCACCATGCGCCGCTTCAAAGAGCGTTTCCAGAAGCTGGTGGCCAGCGCACAAGATAATATGTCGACGCAGCACCAGGTGCATCAGGCCGCACTTTCCATTCTGCATGCGCGCAATATCGAGCAATTGCTCGAAGCGATGACAAGTGACCTCATGCACTGGTTCGATACCGATGTGGTGCGGCTATGCTTAGAATCTGAGCTCGCAGGCTTAACCGAAACCTATTATTCGGAAGCCAATTATTCTGGCATTTGCTTTGTGCCAAGCGGCACGTCACGCGCTTCACTGCTGAATGAAGATGTGCGGCTGATTGCCGATACACAAAGCGAGCCACCGATTGGCTTTGAAATGATTTTTGCCGATTGCTCGAGCTTGGTGCGCTCGTGTGCGTTGCTGCGCCTGGATATGCCCGGCATGGGCAGATCGGCGATTTTAGCGTTTGGTGTGCGCCGCACTGGCCATTTCCACCCGCATCAGGCGAAAGATTTATTGGCGTTTCTAGCCGCCGTGATGGCGATAAAACTCGAAGAATGTTTAGCGCGCGGCGATTTGGGTTAAATGTGCTAGCACTAGCCACTAGTCACTAACATGACACTTCCACCCCTCACTCCTGAACTACACGATATCGTGATGGCGTGGCGCGATGAGCTTGCGGGTGTGCGCCGCGCATCGGCGCATACGCTGACGAGCTACACACACGACCTGACAGATTTTTTTGGTTTTCTTACGCAGTATCGTGGCGAAAACATTGCACTTAAAACGCTGCCATCATTGCATGAACGCGAAGTGAGGGCGTGGCTGGCCGCCCGCCACGCGCGCGGCATGAAAGCGGCAAGTAATGCGCGAGCAATTTCGAGCCTGCGTAATTTTTGCAAATTTCTACATCGCCACGCGGGCCTTGAAGTGAAGGCGGCACTGCAGGTGGCCACCCCCAAACTTAGCAAACCATTGCCCAAAGCGCCGAGTGAAGCACAGGCTTATGCGGCACTGGAAGCTCTAAGCGAACACGAGTCTGAGCCATGGATTTCTGCGCGGAATCATGCGCTGGCTATGCTGCTTTATGGTTGCGGCTTGCGCATCAGCGAGGCGCTGCATTTAACGCTCGGTGATGTGCAGGGCGATACATTGCGTATTCTGGGCAAAGGTAAAAAAGAACGGCTGGTACCGCTGCTGGCGGTGGTGAAGCAGGCGATCGATGCCTATGTTGCGCAGTGCCCGCACCACCGTGCGTGGATGCGTGACCCCTTATTTTTCGGGGTGCAGGGCAAGCCCTTGCAGCCCGCAATTTTTCAACATTTAATGCAGCAATTGCGCCGCGATTATGGTTTGCCTGAAAGCCTTACGCCGCACGCACTTCGCCATGCGTTTGCCACGCATTTGCTGAGTGCTGGCGCCGATTTGCGTGATATTCAGGAATTGCTCGGGCACAGCAGTTTAAGTACCACGCAGCGCTACACCAAGGTCGATACCGCGCGCTTGCTAGAGGCGTATAAAAACGCACACCCGCGGGCGTAGTTAGCCCTTTTTTTCGAGCAAGCGCAGAATCGTGAAATACACATCTTTCACATGTTCTTCGGGTTTCATTTTGCCCATGCGCATGGCATCGGCCACTTCTTTGAAGAAGCTTTCTTCGATATCTTTGGGCATCAGCCGGAAGCCGGAATTTTCGATGATCTTCATCACCGCCTGCGCCTGCTTGTTATAATCTTCAAAAAAATACGAACTATCCGCCTTTTGAATGGCGCCTGCGATGTCGGTACGTAATTTTTTCAGTGAACTCATAACCCAATACGTTGCGGTGGTATGGAAAACTAATAGACGTGGTTGCCGCATCGCGCTACGGCTTTGTGGCAATGATACGCTATCTCTTACTGGTACTGATACTACCCTGGCAAGCACTTGCTGCACCGCGCCCCATGTTGCTGCATGTTTCGTATGATGCCACGCGCGAATTATTTGCCGATTATAATCGCTGGTTTGAAAAACAGCAGCAAGCCGAAGGCTTGGAAAAACCAAAAATTCGTATGTCACACGGTGGCTCGGGCAAGCAGGCGCGCGCGGTGATGGACGGCCTACCCGCCGATATTGTGAGTCTTGCGCTCGGCTACGATATGGATGCGCTGGCTGCGCGCGGCCTGGTGGAAAAAAATTGGGCGCAGCAATGGCCACACGATGCCACGGCGTTTTATTCCACCATTGTACTGCTGGTGCGTAAGGGCAACCCAAAAAACATTCATGGCTGGCAAGATTTAGCGCGCCGCGATGTGCATGCCTTAACGCCCAACCCTAAAACTTCGGGCGGTGCGCGCTGGGGCTACCTTGCCGCATGGGCCTATGCGCACCGCACGTACGATAGCGAGCCAAGCGCGCGTGCCTATATGCGGGCATGGCTTTCACGTGTGAAAGTGTTTGATACCGGCGCGCGTGCCGCTACCACCAATTTTGTGCGGCGCGGGCAGGGCGATGTGCTGATTACCTGGGAAACCGAAGCGCGTATTGCGCAGCATTATTTTGGCGATGATGCCTTTGAAATTATCATGCCAACGATCACCATGAAGGCCGAACCGAAATTGGCTGTGCTTCCCGCGAGCATCAAGGCGCACGGCACACAAGCACTCGCGAAACGCTATGTGAGTGGCCTCTATGAAGCTGAGCCGCAGCAGATGATTGTGGAACATTATTTTCGCACGCCGCTCTATCCGGAACCAAGCAATCTTGCCTCACTGAAAGGGGTCACGCTCATCACGATTGAGGCGCTGGGCGGTTGGGAAAAAGTTCAGCGCGAACATTTTTCCGAAGGTGGGTTGTTTGATCAGTTCACCGCGCGGGGTGCGCCATGATGCAGGTGTTTTCTTTCGCACCGTTTATGCGCACACGCCGCAGCGTGCTGCCCGGTTACCGCGCCAGCATGGCCGCAACACTTATCTGGCTGAGTATCATTGTGTTGTTACCGCTGATCGTGTTGCTGGTTTCGGTAACGCATATTTCTGCGGACATTTGGCTTGAAACGTTGCGCAACGAACGCGTGCAGGCGGCATTTTTGCTAAGCATGCAGGCAGCTCTTGGTGCGGCGTGCATTGCCACCGTGCTGGGTGTGCTGGTGGCCTGGGTGCTAACGCGTTACCGGTTTTTTGGGCGCGGGTTGCTGGATGCGCTGGTGGATATTCCGTTTGCGCTGCCGACTGCGATTGCGGGCATTGCGCTGAGCGCGGTGTATGCGCCGGATGGCGCGATTGGTGGATTTTTGCAGCAAAATTTTGGCATTGAGCTGGTGTTTAACCGCACCGGTATCTGGCTGGCGCTGGTGTTTATTGGTTTGCCGTTTGTGGTGCGCAGCGTGCAGCCAGTGCTCGGCGAAATTGACCGCGAACTTGAAGAAGCCGCCGCCTCGCTTGGCGCGAATCGTGTGCAGATTTTTGTGCGCGTGTTGTTTCCGTTGTTGCGGCCTGCCATTCTTTCTGGCTTTGCGTTGGCACTCGCACGCGGCTTTGGCGAATATGGCTCGGTGATTTTTTTGACCGGCAACGTGCCCTATGTTTCTGAAATTGTGCCGTTGGCAATTGTAACGGCGCTGGAAAGTTATCAGGTGGAAGCCGCCACCATTATGGCGACGCTGATGCTGCTGATCTCGTTTGCGATGTTGTATTTGCTGAATATGTTGCAGCATCATTCGATGCATGGGGCGCGCCGATGAACCTTGCCACACACGAAGCAACCCCCATTCGCATTGCGCTGACGTTGCTTGCCGCAGCGGTGATTGTGCTGCTGGTGGCGCTGCCACTTGGCGCGGTGTTTACCGAAGCCTTAAGCCGTGGCGGCGAATATTTTTTACAAAGCCTACAGCATGAAGATGCGCAGGCCGCTATCGGCCTTACGCTCTTGGTAGCCGCGATTGCGGTGCCGCTGAATCTGGTGTTTGGGGTGGCGGCTTCGTATGCGATTGCGCGCTTTGAATTTCGCGGCAAGCGGCTGTTGCTCACATTCATTGATTTACCGTTTTCGGTGTCACCGGTAATTTCCGGCGTGATTTATGTGCTGCTTTACGGCGCGCATGGTGTGCTTGGAAGCTGGCTAATCGCGCATGATATTGAAATTATTTTTGCACTGCCCGGCCTCGTGTTGGCCACCGTGTTTGTGACTTTTCCGTTTGTCGCGCGCGAGCTGATACCGGTGATGGTGGAACAAGGCGCCGAAGAAGAAGAGGCGGCGATTATGCTGGGCGCTTCGGGCTGGCAGATGTTTCGCCGTGTTACACTGCCCAATATCCGGCTGGGATTGCTTTACGGTGTGCTGCTTTGCAATGCGCGGGCGATGGGCGAGTTTGGCGCGGTGTCGGTAGTTTCCGGCCATATACGCGGCGAAACCACCACCATTCCGCTCTATGTCGAAATTCTCTATAACGAATATAATTTTGCTGCCGCTTTTGCGGTGGCCAGTGTGCTGACACTGCTTGCCATGCTTACCCTGTGCGCCAAAGCGCTGCTGGAACGTAAACGCCACGAGGAGGTGCGCGATGATTGAACTGAAACATTTGCATAAGCGCTACAGCGATTTTGCAGCGCTGCGCGATGTCTCGCTGCGGATAGAAACCGGCGAGCTGGTGGCATTGCTTGGCCCTTCGGGTTCGGGTAAAACCACGTTGCTGCGCATGATTTCTGGGCTCGATATTCCCGATTCGGGTGTGGTGATGGTGCGCGGGCAAAACGCCACCACCGCCCGCCCAAGTGATCGTAATGTTGGGTTTGTGTTTCAACATTACGCGTTGTTTCGGCATATGAATGTGTTTGAAAACGTGGCGTTCGGTTTGCGCGTGCGGCCTAAAAAACATCGGCTCAGTGAGGCGGCGATCCACGATAAGGTGATGCAGCTATTGCGTATGGTGCATCTTGATGCGCTGAGCGCGCGCTTTCCTTCGCAGCTATCGGGTGGGCAACGCCAGCGCGTGGCATTGGCGCGCGCACTGGCCGTGGAACCAAGTGTACTGCTGCTTGATGAACCGTTTGGTGCGCTGGATGCCAAAGTGCGTAAAGAACTTCGCCGTTGGATGCGTCGCCTGCACGAAGAGCTGAATATTACCACCGTATTCGTCACGCACGACCAGGAAGAAGCGATGGAAATGGCCGACCGTGTGGTGGTGATGAGCCAGGGACGTATCGAGCAGGTGGGCACCCCCGAACAGGTGTACGCGGAACCGAGCAATGCGTTCGTTTATGATTTTCTGGGGCATTATAACGAGTTCCCCGCATGGCAACTGCCCGATGGCACGCTGCTGCTGAAAGAGGGTGATCAACAACCCAAAGCCGCACCCGCGAAAACAATGCCCACACGCACGCATTGGAGCCAGCGCATTCCGCTGCTTTCGCCACTGCTGGATGTGGTGGGCGTGCAGTTGGGCGGCGAACCGCGCACCGCCCAATCGCCTGCAGGTGGGCTTGGCGTGGCAGTGAAAGTATTTTGCAGGCCGCACCAACTTTACCTGCACCGAACGCGCCAGCCCGGCACAGTGGCGGCGCGCATTACGCATGTGAATGCGGCAGGGCCGCTGGTGAAGCTGGAGCTGGAACGCGAAGGCGGCAATTTGCTGGATGCGGAATTACAAAAAACCGTGCTCGATAGTTTACAGCTCGCACGCGGTGATACGGTATATGTGCAACCCAAAGAGATGAGGGTATTTTAGATGCTTCGGCCGAGCACATACTGTGCTGGCCTTCGCGCCGCTTCGCGGGCTCATGGCTGGCTCGATTCTACTGAATCTCGCATAAAAGGATAACATTGTGTGATACGAGCGCAGTAGCGCGAGTCAGCCCTGAGCTCGCCTCATAGCGATTTCAGGAGAAATCGCTGGAGGTATTAAAAAAGGAAACCCTATGTTCAGAGTTTATTTTACATCGCAGCAATTATTGATTTTGGCGCTGGGGTTTTTTTCGGGCTTGCCGCTGGCGCTTACCGCATCCACGCTTACGGCGTGGCTGGCCGATACAGGTGTAGAGCGCACCGCCATTGGTTTATTTGCAGCGGTGGCAACACCCTATGCGTTTAAGTTTCTTTGGGCGCCACTGATGGATGCGCTGCGCCTGCCGCTGCTTGGCCGCCTGGGGCGCAGGCGTAGCTGGTTGCTGTTATGCCAGGTATTGTTGGTTGCCAGCATGATTGCGATGGCTGGCAGCAACCCCGCCAGCATGCCGCTGGCTACTGCGCTTATCGCGGTGATATTGGCGACAGCATCGGCCAGCCAAGATATTGTGATCGATGCGTACCGCGTGGAATTATTGCCCACCGAAGCGCAGGGCGCAGGTGCAGCCATGGCCACGTTTGGCTACCGTATTGGCATGCTGGTATCGGGTGCGGGCGCGTTATTTTTGGCCGATCATTATGGTTGGCACACCACTTATTTCTGCATGGCGGGGGTGATGGGTGTGGGCGCATTGCTCACGCTGCTGATGCGCGAAACCTCAACGGCACATACGCAACGCACGGTGCATAGCCTGCGGGCGTTTTTGCGGCAATCGGTGATAGCGCCGCTGGCGGATTTTACCACCCGCCCACATTGGGTGGCGGTGGTGTGTTTTATTGTGCTGTATAAATTGGGCGATGCGTTTTTAGGCACCATGTTTAACCCGTTTTTGCTCGATATTGGATTCACCAAATCGCAGATTGCTGAAATTGTGAAACTCTATGGCTTCGCCGCCACCATGCTGGGTGTGTTTGTGGGCGGCGCGCTAGTGGCCAAACTGGGCATGTACCGCGCGCTTATGCTTTCCGGCGTGCTGCATATGGGCACCAACTTGCTGCTGGTTGTGCAGGCGCAACTGGGGGCGGATGCGCATTTTCTGATTTTCAGTATTGCTTCTGAAAACTTAACTGGCGGCATGAGTACGGCGGCGTTTATTGCGTATCTTTCGGCGTTATGTTCGCTGCACTACACCGCTACGCAATATGCGCTGGTTAGTTCGCTTGCGGCGTTTGGCCGCACGTGGCTTTCCACCCCTTCGGGCTACGTGGCCGATGCGGTGGGTTGGGAGATATTTTTTGCCATTTCCTGCATCATTTCGCTACCCAGCTTGCTCGTGCTGTGGTGGATTGAGCACCGAAAAAAATAGCTGCGGGTTGATATACATCAACGCATTGCGCTGGTGTGCGTTGTAAAGCTGCGCTAACCTTGATGGAGAAAACAATGTCCGTTGCCTTACCGATGCCAGACACACATACGCTTGCTGAAAAAAAATCGCTCGCCGAAGGCTGGTTTCGCAACCTGCGTGGCAGCATATGTGCGGCGTTCGAGCAATGCGAAGATGCACTCGAAGGTACGGTGCACCGCGACCAACCTGCCGGGCGCTTTAGCATTACCCCATGGCAGCGCCCCGAAGGCGGTGGCGGTGAAATCGGCATGATGAAAGGCCGGGTATTTGAAAAAGTGGGCGTGAATATTTCTACTGTACACGGCGAGTTCAGCGAAGCTTTTCGCAAAGAAATCCCTGGTGCTGCTGCCGACCCGCGTTTTTGGGCAACCGGCATTTCGCTGGTGGCGCATATGCGTTCGCCACTGGTGCCTGCGGCGCATTTTAACACCCGCATGATCACCACCGGTGAGGGGATGCGCCTATGGTTTGGCGGCGGCGGCGATTTGAACCCCATGCTGCCGGTGGATGCCGACACACATGATTTCCACGCCGCTTTCAAAAAAACATGCGATGATTTTTCGCCCGATTTTTACCCGGCCTTCGATGGCTGGTGCGAGGAATATTTTTTTATTCCGCACCGTAATGAATCGCGTGGGGTGGGCGGTATTTTTTATGATTATCTGGGGCTGCAAACGCTGGGAGCAGATAGCACGCCCATTTCGCCTAGCCAGTTTGGCAAAGGCGGCGTTGGCAAAGAGCGCACCGAACACGGCATGAAAGTGGCAGCCGCCGCCGATTTAGACTGGGATGAAGCCTTTGCCTTTACCCGAGCAGTGGGCGAATGTTTCCGGCAGATTTATCCGGCGATCATTGCGCGCCACATGCACAAGGAATGGACCGAGGCGCAGCGCGAACACCAGCTTCGCAAGCGCGGGCGCTACGCCGAATATAATTTGCTGTATGATCGCGGCACGCGTTTTGGCCTGATGACAGGCGGCAACCCGGAAGCGATTTTAATGTCGCTGCCGCCAGAAGCGAAGTGGGATTAATAACAACTGCGCCCTGCGATTTTTTCTAAAATCGCAATGACGCGCCGTTTCGCGGGCTCAAGGCTGGCTCCGGCTTCTGCCGTCGCATAACAAGATGCACGTGATGCAATCGCCAGCATGTGCTCGGCCGGAGCAAATTACTTACCCATCTGTCTGCAAGCCTCGGCCACCAGCATGCCTGCAGCCATGGCCACATTCAGCGAGCGCACGCCTTCGCGCATCGGAATAAAGAGTAGCGTATCCATCAGCGCATAGAGTTCACGCGGGGTGCCGGCCGATTCGCGCCCAAGCACCACATAATCGCTGGCGGCGAAGGCCATATCAGTATAACGGCAATCGCCATCGGTTTCGAGCAATAACAAGCGGCCCGGGTTGGTTTCCCGGTAGGCAAGAAATTGCTGCCAGTTGAGATGCGTTTGCATATGCGCTTTTTCGATATAATCCATGCCTGCACGCTTTAACTTTTGCGCGTTGAGCGGAAATCCGCATGGCTCGACCACATGCACTTCGCAGCCCATACAGGCGCTTAAGCGCAACATGGCCCCCAAATTCTGCGGAATATCGGGCTGATATAAGACAAGGCGTAGCATCGAAGTGACGCTAGCCATTTATTTGTGCGAAATCCAGTGCCGAGGCAAACGATGTACGCGCCTTAACTTGACAGCACGCACAGGCTTCGCTAGCAGCAAGAAAAGACCTATTTTCGAAAGAACCCTATGGCCACAGATACTTCTCATGCAGCTGCTGCAGGCGAAACTCGCCGTGATTTCATTGTTCTCACTTCGTATGCGATGGCAGGCATTGGTGCTGCTGCCGTTATCTGGCCGTTTGTCGATAGCATGAACCCGGCGGCCGATACGCTCGCGATGGCTTCCACCGAAGTGGATATTTCTGCCGTGGCGGTGGGGCAGGAAATTAAAGTGATGTGGCGCGGTAAGCCTGTGTTTATTCGTCACCGTACCAAAAAGAATATTGCGGAAGCCGAAGCCGTGAAACTCGGCGATTTGATTGACCCCGAAACCGATGCCGCGCGCGTGCAGAAGGGCAAAGAGGAATGGCTCGTGGTGGTGGGTGTGTGCACACACCTTGGCTGCGTGCCACTGGGCAATATGGCGGGCGAGTATGGCGGCTGGTTCTGTCCATGCCATGGTTCGCACTACGATACTTCCGGGCGCCGGCGCAAAGGCCCGGCACCAACAAATTTAGCGGTTCCGCCGTATCAATTTGTATCAGAAACTAAAATTAAAATCGGCTAACGCGCAGCGTATTTGCTGCATTCATGTGGATTCTTTTTACGAGGCTTTATGGCACTACATCACGAAACACCATATAAAGGCTGGGTTGGCTGGGTAGATTCACGTCTGCCAATTTTCTATGCCATGGACAAAGTGGTGGGCAGCAAACACCCCACACCGCGCAACCTGAATTATTTTTGGAACTTTGGTTCGCTGGCAGGCATTATGCTGGTGGTGCAAATTCTCACCGGCCTGTTTCTGGCGATGAATTATAATGCCAGCGTGGCTGGGGCCTTTGATTCGGTGGAACGCATTATGCGCGACGTGAATTACGGCTGGCTGATTCGTTATATGCATGCGGTGGGTGCGAGCATGTTCTTCATTGTGGTGTATATCCATATTTTCCGTGGCCTATTTTACGGCTCGTACAAAAAACCCCGCGAAATTCTGTGGGGCTTGGGCGTGGTGATTTTATTGCTGATGATGGCCACCGCTTTTATGGGTTACGTTCTGCCATGGGGGCAAATGAGCTTCTGGGGTGCCACCGTGATTACCAACCTGTTCTCGGCGTTTCCGCTGGTGGGAGAGGGCATTGTAACATGGCTGTGGGGCGGTTTCTCGGTGGATAATGCCACGCTGAACCGTTTCTTTGCGCTGCACTTCCTGATGCCCTTCCTGATTGTGGGCGTGGTGGTGCTGCATATTCTGGCGCTGAATGCGTTTGGCTCGAACAACCCCACCGGTATCGATGTGAAATCGGACAAGGATACCATTCCATTCCACCCGTATTATACGATCAAAGACTTTTTTGGCTTTGGTATCTTCTTTTTGGTGTATGCGGCGTTTGTGTTTTATGCGCCGAATTATCTGGGGCATGCCGATAACTATATTCCCGCCGATCCGTTGGTGACGCCTGCGCATATTGTGCCGGAATGGTACTTCCTGCCGTTTTATGCGATTTTGCGCGCCTTCGTGTTTGATATTCCGTTGTGGGCACTTGGCCTTGCGGCGCTGGGCGTGAATGGCGCAATTGTACTGAAATTGCTGCGCGATGGTAAGTTTTTTGGCTTCGCCGATGCGTTAACCGGCTCGCGCAAGGAAGCACATTTCGCGCTGATTCGTCGCGCGTTTGCGCTTACGGGCTTTGCCTTTTTGCTTATTTTCCTTGGGCTTCGTGGCCATGTGATTGAAGCCAAGCTGGCGGGTGTGCTTGCGATGTTTGGCTCGATTATTGTGCTGTTCTTTATTCCTTGGCTCGATACTTCGCCAGTGCGTTCGTGCAATTACCGCCCGGTCTATAAGTGGTTTGTGTATCTGTTTGCGATTAACGGCATTTTCCTCGGCTGGCTGGGTTCGCAGCCCGCGGAAGGGGTGTATGTGCTGATGGCGCTTGCTGGAACCGCGTATTACTTCGCGCATTTTCTAGTGATTATGCCGCTGCTTGGAAAACATGAAAAAACGCTGCCGCTGCCGAATTCGATTCGTGAATCGGTGTTGAAAACCGCGTAGGAGAACCTCATGAAACGCACGCTATTTTTTGCCTTACTGATGTTCCCGCTCGCGGCATTTGCTGCAGGTGATGTGAAGCACCCAAAGCAAATGGACTGGCCGTTTGAAGGCCCGCTTGGGCGCGTGGATGTGCAATCGGCGCAGCGCGGGTTTCAAGTATACCGCGAAGTGTGCGCGGCGTGCCATGGCATTCGGCGCGTGGCGTTTCGTAACCTGATGGATATTGGCTTTAGCGAAGGCGAAGTGAAAACCATCGCCAGTGAATCGACCATTATCGATGGCCCGAACGATGATGGCGAAATGTTCGAGCGCCCTGGCCGCCCATCGGACCATGTGCCTTCGCCCTACGCCAACGAAAAGGCTGCACGTGCGCTGCATAATGGTGCCTATCCGCCCGATTTAAGCCTGATCATCAAAGCGCGCCACGATGGTGCGAACTATGTGTATTCGCTACTTACCGGCTATGCAGACGCACCAGAGGGCGTGACGGTGCCGGAGGGTGCGCATTACAATCCGTATTTCCCCGGTGGCATTATTAAAATGGCGCCACCACTCATCACCGAAGGGCAAGTGACGTATCAGGATGATACCAAGGCCACTATTGATCAGATGAGCATCGATATGGTGAATTTTCTGCAATGGGCCGCCGAGCCCGAAATGCAGGAGCGTAAAAGCATGGGCATGAAAGTCATGTTCTTCCTGCTGGTGATGACCGGATTTTTCTTCTTCGCCAAGAAGCGTATCTGGAAAGATATTGAACATTAATGGATCATTATCTTATCGCCGCACTGCTTGGCGTTGTTGAGGGGCTGACAGAATTTATCCCTGTCTCTTCTACCGGCCACCTGATTTTATTTGTAGATTTGCTGGGCTTTAAAGGCCCGCATGGGCGCGTATTTGAAATTGTGATTCAGCTTGGCGCCATTTTGGCGGTGTGCTGGCTTTACCGTATGAAATTATGGCAAGTGGCGCGCGGCGCGGTGATTTTCGACGGCGAAGCCTGGCGCTTTGCGCGCAATATCAAGCTGGCATTTATTCCGGCGGCGCTGATTGGTGTGGCGTTTCATGACACCATTAAATCGGCGTTGTTTTCGACGCAGGTGGTTTCGGTGGCGCTCATTGTTGGTGGCATCGCCATTCTGCTGATTGAAAAATACAAACCCGCGCCGCGTGTGTTCAACACCGATAGTATGCACTGGAAAACCGCCATTGCCATTGGCTGCTTTCAGGCACTTGCAATGATACCGGGTGTTTCGCGCTCGGGCGCGACTATTATGGGCGCGTTGCTGTGCGGCCTTGATAGGCGCGCGGCAGCAGAATTTTCGTTCTTTCTGGCGATTCCCACCATGTTGGCCGCCACCTGTTTTGATTTATACAAAAACTGGCATTTTCTAAACAGCCACGATGCTGGTGTGATTGCGGTGGGGTTCATCGCAGCGTTTCTTAGTGGCCGCCTGGTGGTATCACGCGTGCTCGATTTTGTGGGCAAGCATGGCTTCGCCCCATTTGCCTATTACCGCATTGCGCTTGGCACTATTATGCTGATGATTATGTTCGCGTAAGCGTGCGTTTAATATCGCCGATGCTCACGGTGCGCAGCAGCAGAAGCATGACACCATACACCGCGCCACCAGCGGCAATCAGCGCCAGCAACATGCCTACGCGCAGTTCCATATCGCTGTGCCAGTAAGGCTCGGCAAGCGGTGTGAGCGCCAGCAAGGCGGCACCCATGCTAAGGCTGGCGAACAACATTTTGGCGCTGCGAATTTTTAACTGTCTATCCATCACGAAGATATTGCGCTGGTGCAGCAATTTCGCCATCCATAGCACATTCACCCAGCTGGCCGCACTGGTGGCCATCGCCAAGCCTACATGCTTGAACGGGTGAATGAGTATGAGGTTCAGCACAAGGTTAATCGCAACACACACCACCGCAATACGAAACGGCGTTTTAGTATCGTGATTGGCAAAAAACCCCGGCGCTAATACTTTGACTGCTAGAAAGGCGGGTAGCCCTGCCGCAAACGCCATCAGTGCATGGGCGGTGGCGGTGGCATCGGTGACAGTGAAGGCACCGTGCAGATACAGCACGTTAATCATGGGCGTGGCAATCACCAGGCACGCCACCATCGAAGGCAGGCCGAACAGCATGGTAATTTCAAGCCCGCGATTCATGGTATGATGCACTTTTTCGTGCGCACCTTCGCGGATTTGTTTGGAAAGCATGGGCAGCAGCGCAGTGCCCACCGCCACGCCAATCATGCCGATGGGCAGTTCGGTGATGCGGTCAGCGTAATAGAGATATGATACTGCTTCCGGGATGCTTGAGGCAATAATCACATCGACCAGTAAATTAAGCTGCTGCACGCCCGAGCCAAGCGCGGCAGGCGCCATGAGTATCAGCATGCTGCGCAAACGTTTGGTCATGCGCGGCACCAGCAGCGAGGGCAGCATATCGTGACGCCTACAAATGGCGATCAGCCAGCCTAGTTGTACAATACCTGCGATAAACACCGCAATGGCTTGGGCATGCGCGGGGGTTTCGGTGTAATCGGTTAAAAACAGCAACCCGGCAATCATGCAGAGATTCAGCAGAATCGGGTTAGCGGCAGGGGCGGCGAATTTGTTGATGGAATTGAGAATACCACCCAGCAGCGACACCAGCGAAATAAACAAAATATAGGGAAAACAGATTTGCGACAGCACCACGGTGAGGTGAAGTTTTTCAGGGTCATTGGTGAAGCCGGGGGCGAAGAGCGGGGTGATCCACGGCATGAATATAATAAACACCGCATTCAGCAGCAGCAGCACGACGAGTAACACCGATAACACTTCCGAGGCAAATTGCCGGGCTTCCTGCCGCCCCTCGCTTGTTAAGATCGCCGCGAACGAAGGTACAAAGGCAGCGTTAAACGCGCCTTCGGCAAACAGCCGGCGAAAAAAGTTGGGCAGCTTAAAGGCGACAAAAAATGCATCCGAAAGGAAGCTCGCGCCCATGGCATTGGCCATTAACACGTCGCGCACAAAACCGGTGATGCGCGAAATCAGTGTAAAAAAACCGATGGTAGCGGTGGATTTGACGAGTGACATCGCTATGCTTTATCAAGTTCACACAAATAGTAAACGCTGAATCACTGGTTGCCCTATGCGTATTATCCGAATTGGCGTGTCTTCTCTTGCGCAATCTGCTGAAGCTTCGGCGCTGGCAATGGGCAATTTTGATGGCGTGCATCGCGGCCACAAAGCGGTGCTGGATACCATGCTGCACGCTGCGCGAACACACCGTTTGCTGCCTTCGGTGCTGACATTTTACCCGCATCCGCGCCAGATATTTGCACCGCAGTTACCGCCGTTTTTATTGCAGACACCTGCGCAGAAATTTGCACAGCTTAAAGCCGCAGGCGTGGCGCAATGTTTTGTGCTGCGCTTTGACCGCGCCACCATCGCGCTGAGCGCTGAGGCGTTTATCGCGCAGGTAATTCGCGCGCAGTGCCGCGCAGCATTTGTGGCGACCGGTGAAAATTTCCGCTTCGGCCACAAGCGGCAAGGCACCACCGCACTGCTTGCCGCGCAGCCAGAGTTTACTGCGGTTGCCGTGCCGCATGTGCTGCATGCGGGCGGGGTCTGTTCTTCCAGTGCCATTCGTGCGGCGCTTAGCGGAGGTAACGTGGTGAATGCTGCTGCCTTGCTGGGCAGGCCGCCCACATTGATAGGCCGCGTAGTGCATGGCGATGGGCGCGGCGCAACGATTGGTTTCCCGACCGCGAATATTGCGTTGCCAGAAGCGATGTTGCGCCCGGCGCATGGCGTATATGCCGTGAAGCTGAGCTGCGAGGGAGTGGCGCATCGCGGGGTGGCGAATTTTGGCACCCGCCCCACCTTCGCAGGCGAAGAGCCGCGGCTTGAAGTGCATCTGCTCGATTATCAGGGCGATTTGTATGGCAAGCGGGTGGAAGTAACGCTGATAGCGTATTTGCGCGGCGAACAGAAGTTTGCCGATGTGGAAGCACTCAAAGCGCAAATTCAGCGTGATTGCGTATCGGCGCGCGAAGCGCTATCAAGCGCCTAATATGAAATTATCTTCGACCATTTTTTATGATGCAACGCGCACCCCTCGTTTGGCGGCAGTGGCGCTGGCCATTCTTGTTGCCGATCAGCTTAGCAAGCTTTGGTTGCTTGATTACTTGGCGATGGGTGCGCATGCACCAGTGGAAGTGACTTCGTTTTTCAAACTGGTGATGGTGTGGAATTATGGCATTAGTTTTGGCATGCTGGCGATGCCCGATAGCTGGATGCCAGTGCTGCTGATTGCGTTAGCAGTAGTGATTTCCGCGATTTTATGGCGGCTTGCGCATCAAACCCACGATAGGGTGGAAGCGCTGGCCTACATGGTGATTATAGGCGGTGCGCTTGGCAATGCGATTGACCGTGTGCGCTATGGCGCGGTAGCGGATTTCTTTTATTTTCATGTTGGCTCGCTGGGCTGGCCCGCCTTTAACATTGCGGACGCCAGTATTTTTTGCGGGGTTGCAGCCATTTTATTTCGTAGTGTATTGTCGCGTCAGCGCACTTGAATTCCCTGCGAAAGCCAGTATGTTTGCGGCATGAAAACAATTTTTTTGGCGATTCCGATTTTGGCGATGCTTACCGCGTGCAGCGGCAACGATGTGCGCAGCACGCTGGGGCTTGAATACGAAGAGCCGGATGAATTTGTGGTGCTTTCGCGCCCACCGCTTTCGGTGCCGCCCGAATTTAATTTGCGCCCACCCAAGCCCGGCCAAGAACCAAAATCTGGCAATCCGCAGGCCGCTGCGCGTAAAGCGCTGCTTGGCAGCGAACCCAAACCCGCCACACTTGATGAGGTGGAACAGCCTGCCGTCGACACTGCGGTTACCCCTGTGCTTAGCAGTGATGCTACCAGTAACGGCGAATCACTGTTGCTGCAAAAAACCGGTGCCGCGAAAGCCGACCCCGATATTCGCAAAAAACTTGGGGTCGATACCAGCAAACCAAAACCCGCCTCGGCTGCCAAGCGGCTGATCGAAAAAATCAATCCTTCGGAAAAAGCCGAGCCACTGGTGGACGCCACCAAAGAAACTGAACGTTTGCGCAAGGTAAAGCAGAGCGGCAAAAAAATAAACGATGGCAAGGTGCCCACCATTGATCCTTCGAAAACCTCTGTCATCGATAAAATTTTCTAAGCGTTAGGATATTCCCGCATGCTGAAACGATGGTTCCTGCCCTTAACGGTGCTGCTGGTGCTGGCAGCGGCCTTGTTATTTGGCAAGCATTGGGTGGGCACCAACACGCCTTACCGCATTGAAGATGCCGTGCCGGTCTCGCGCTACACGTTGCAAAACGGGCTTGAGGTGGTGGTCATCCCCAATGACCGCGTGCCTGCCGTGACCCAAATGTTATGGCTGAAAGCTGGCGGCGCCGATGACCCAGGCAACCTGCCGGGTATCGCGCATTTTCTGGAACATTTAATGTTCACCGGCACGCCTGAATATCCCGAAGGGGCAATCGA
>JBILFK010000096.1:0-6070 GCA_044351685.1 Rickettsiales bacterium
TATTCCCCATGAGTCCAATGTTGCTATTACCGCTGGGTATTATCGTGCCGATTGCGATGGCAATCATTGCACTCGTGCCCAGCTATGCGGGCGTGTTTTATGCCACCAAAATCATCTATAGCACGCGCGAGATTGATATCTCGCCCTATGCGCTCGATGTGCTGTATATTTTCAAAGTGTATATCTATCTATTCACCTATTGGTGGCAACATCTCACCAATGTTAGTTTCCTTGAATACACATTGCCGCTGATTGGCTTACCGCTGGTGGGCATCAGTCTTTCGTTGGTGGGGGCGATTATTTTTGGCAGTTTTATGGTCACGCGCTTTCGCAGCATGGTCTAAAATAAATCACCCTGTGTAGTCGATACAGGGGTAACGCTACGCTCACCATCATGAAATTGGAGTGTAAGCTTGCCAGTTTTTGGCAAGTGTTCGGCGGAACTTACCAGCATGCCTTTGGCATTTTTCACCAGCACAAACCCACGCTTCAGCACATGGTGCGGGTTATAAGCCTCCAGCTGCCCCACCAGCAGCGCAAGCCGGTGCGACTGCTGTTCCACGGCGCGCAGGCTGCGCTGCGTCAACGCATCAAATTGTACGCGCAGTGCCGTTTCATGCTGCAACAATGGCTGCAGCAAAAGCCGTGGTGCAAGCCGCACGGAAAGGTCGCCAAGGCGCTGCGTATGGCGCGCAAATAGCTGCGGCAGGCCGGCGTAAAAACGCTCGACCCACTCATCGAAACGCTGCGTATAGTTTTCCAGCTGACGCGGAAAATGCTGCAGCCTCAGTGCCGCATGTTCGAATGTTTTGATATGTATTTCCAGCACGCGACGCAATGCCGCATTCAGGCGCATCGCCGCCTGTTGGTTAAGCGAAATCAGCTCGCTACGCACTGGCACGGCCATTTCTGCTGCCGCTGTGGGTGTGGGTGCGCGCATATCGGCCACATAATCGATCAGCGTGGTGTCGGTTTCATGCCCTACTGCTGAAATAACGGGAATGGCGCAACGCGCAACCGCGCGCACCACGATTTCTTCGTTAAACGCCCATAAATCTTCAATCGAACCGCCACCGCGCCCAACAATCAGTATATCCGGGCGCGTGGCTTCCGGCATGGCGGCAAACCCATCAATGGCAGCAGCAATTTGTGCTGCCGCTTGCGCACCCTGCACTGCCACCGGCCACAGCACCACATGGCTGGGAAAGCGGTCCGCGATACGGTGTAAAATATCACGAATCACCGCACCCGTAGGCGATGTCACCACGCCAATGCGCGCAGGTAAATAGGGCAATGGTTTTTTGCGCGCCGCATCGAACAAGCCTTCCGCAGCGAATTGTTTTTTGCGTGCTTCAAGCATCGCCATCAGCGCGCCGATGCCTGCGGGTTCCATCGCCTCAATAATAATTTGGTATTTCGAACTCCCCGGATAGGTAGAAAGCCGCCCGGTAGCAATCACCTCCATCCCCGCTTCCGGCGCGATGGCAAGCTTGCTAACCGTGCCGCGCCAACACACCCCATCGAGCACGGCCTTATCATCTTTCAATGTCAGGTAGGCGTGGCCAGAACCGGCATTCACCGAATATTTAGAAATTTCGCCGCGCACGCGCACATACGAAAAATTCTCCTCCACCACGCGCTTCAGCGCACCGGCAATTTCACTAACACTATATTCTGGTTGATTATGGGCAGGCTGCATGCTTCATCCATAGCACCAAGCAAAAGGATGCCCATGAAAATTTTAGTCATCGGTTCAGGTGGCCGAGAACACGCGATCGTGCAGGCGCTAACGCGTAGCGCTTCGTGCAGCGCGGTATTCGCCAGCCCCGGCAGCGATGGTATCGCACAGCATGCCACCTGTGTGGCACTCACAGGCCATGCCACTATCATTGCATTCTGCAAAACCGAAGGCATCGGGCTGGTGGTGATTGGCCCCGAACAACCGCTGGTCGATGGGTTAGCTGATGCGCTGCGCGAAGCGGGTATTGCCACGTTTGGCCCCAGCGCCAAGGCCGCACAAATCGAAGCCAGCAAAGATTTCACCAAAAAACTCTGCGACTGTATGGGCATTCCCACCGCCCGCTACGCCACGTTTGATAATGCGGCTGGTGCACTAGAATATCTGGCAACACACGGCGCCCCCGTGGTGGTAAAAGCCGATGGCTTAGCGGCAGGCAAAGGCGTAACCGTGGCGATGGATATGGCCACCGCAACGCGCGCCATCACCGAGTGTTTTGAAGGTGCATTTGGTGCGGCAGGCAGCCGCGTGGTGCTTGAAGAAATGATGGTTGGCGAAGAAGTCAGTTTCTTTGCGCTGTGCGATGGAAAGCGCACCGCAGCCTTCGCCTTCGCGCAAGATCATAAACGCGCCTTCGACGGCGATACAGGCCCCAACACCGGCGGTATGGGCGCCTATTCACCAGCGCCTATATTCACCCATGCCATGCAGCAGGAAGTGATGACGCGCATGATTGAGCCTGCCATGCGCGGCCTTCAGGAAATGGGCATGCCGTATATTGGTGTGTTTTTCGCCGGCCTCATGCTCACACCCGAAGGCCCAAAACTGATCGAGTTTAACGCCCGCTTCGGTGACCCGGAAACGCAGGCCATGCTCGCGCGCTTCACCGGCGATTTTGCCGCGCTGTTATATTCCTGCGCCATCGGCGAACTGGACACGGGGCATATGCAATTTTCAAACGATGCTGCGATGGTAGTGGTGATGGCGGCAAAAGGCTACCCCGGTGATTACCAAAAAGGCACCCCGATTGCGGGGCTTGAAAACGCTGCTACGCATGCGAGCATTTTGCACGCCGGCACCAAACAGGTGGCGGGGCAATGGCAGGCCCATGGTGGGCGCGTGCTGGGCATTGTGGGTGCCGCCCCCACGCTGCAGGAAGCGCAAAAAAAGGCCTATGCCGCCATCGCCGAAATTCATTGGCCGGAAGGCTTTTGTCGCAGCGATATTGGCGCACGCGAACTGCAACGAAAATAGTTTTGCTGCAGCCGAGCACATACTGTGCTGGCTTACGCGCAGCTCCGCTGGCTCTGGGCAGACTCACAACTACTGTCGTTCGAATAACAAAAATGCAACCTCCGAGCAGCGCCGAGCCGCCTCCAGCTGCTCGGCTTCAATCATCCTATGTCAAAGTACACTGAGGGCGAAGCCCGAAGGACTTTGACATAATCAAATCTTGTATCTCTCCATCACCTTCATTTGGCTGATGGCAAATAGCATGGTCAGGCCAAACGCGCCGAACACTTTGTAGTTCACCCAGAATGCTTCGGGTTGCGTGCGCCAGACAATTTCATTGAGCACCGCAAGCACTGCAAAGAAAACACCCCAGCGCACCGAAAGAATGCGCCAGCCTTCATCGCTGAGCGTAAAGGCAATTTCGAACACAAATTTCAGCCAGCCTTTTTTGAATATCAGCGCGCCGGTAAGCAGCGTTACAGCAAATAACCCATTCACAATGGTTGGGCGAATTTTAATGAAGGTTTCATCGTTCAGCGCGAGTGTTAGCACCCCAAACACGGTGATCATGCTAGCGCCAATCAGCACCGGATAGGAAAGCGCCCGCGTTAAAAAATAGCTAATCGCAAGGCTGATAAGGCTTACCACCACCAGCACGGCGGTGGCGGTCATCAGGTCGAACATGCGGTAACTGATGAAAAAAACAAGCACCGGCGCCAAATCAAGCAGCAGTTTTTTACCGGGCGATAATGGCGTTTTTTCTGAGGGTTGCGTCATAGTGATAGCTGTTGCGATTTGGGCGATAGGCCTGAATTTATTACGAATAGCGCGCAGCATGCTGCAAAAACCATTGACGAGCAAGCGATAAGGCCGCATTGATGGTGGCAATGAAAAAATTCCGGAGAACGTGACTATGTCTCAAGCCCGCAATCAGGAACGCACCAAAGTGCTGATCGTCGAAGACGAAGTAGCGATTGTTACGCTGCTGCGCTACAATTTGGAAAAAGAAGGGTTCACCGTTATTTCCACCGGTGATGGCGAAGAAGCGGTAACACTCGTGAAAGAACACCGCCCCGATGTGGTAGTGCTCGATTGGATGCTACCGGGCATGACCGGCCTTGAAGTGTGCAAAAACATTCGCTGGAATCAGGATTTAAAAAATACCCCCGTGATTATGCTTTCCGCCCGCGGCGAAGAGGGTGATCGCATTCGCGGCCTTGATTCCGGTGCCGATGATTACATGGTAAAACCCTTTTCACCACCCGAACTGATTGCGCGCATTAAAGCGGTGTTTCGCCGCATTCGCCCGTCGCTTTCGGAAAAAGTGCTCGAATTTTCGGGCATCCATATGGATCTTTCATCGCATAAAGTGACGCGTGATGGCACCGATGTGCATTTAAGCCCTACCGAGTTCGGCTTGCTGCGCTATCTCATGGAACATCCCGGCCGTGTATTCTCGCGCGAACAACTACTCGATTCAGTGTGGGGGCACGATATTTATGTCGAGCTACGCACCGTCGATGTGCATATTCGTCGTCTGCGCAAAGCGCTCAACTACGATAATAAACAGCCTGATTTAATTCGCACTGTGCGTTCGGCTGGCTATGCGCTCGAAGAAAATCCCGGCGGCGCTAATTACAAAAACGACGAGGCGGCGGTCGAAGAGAGCGCGTAGCTTTCTTTATTTTCCTGCGGCCGAGCACATACTGTGCTGGCCTTCGCGTAGCTTCGCTAGCTCATGGCTGACTCGCACCTACTGGTGCTCGAATCACGAATATTCCTGTTATGCGACAACACTAGCCGGAGCCAGCCTTGAGCCCGCAACACGGCTATTTCCAAAGCGCAGCGTCAATCTTCGGGTTCACCCGTTCAAACGCCACCACGTTGGGTGTTGCACCACTAGCCACATCGCGCACCAATTGCATATGCAGTGGCAATAATTTCTGCAGATCATACCGCCGCGCAACTATTTCGCGCGCTTCTTTGCCGCAGGCGGCGGCGAATTCTGGTGCATCCAGCATGCGCATCACCTGCGCCGCCACATCTTCTGGCGAAAAGAAATCGGCAAGCAAACCATGCTGCTCATGGGTTACCACTTCCTGCACCGGCACCGTGCGCGAGGCAATAAGCGGCACGCCGCACGCCATGGCCTCCAGCATGCTCCATGACAATACGAACGGATAGGTAAGGTAAATATGCGCAGCAGAAAGCTGAAAAATACGCATCAAATCATCGTAGGCAACCGTACCAACAAAGTGAATTCGCTCGCGGTCCAGCGTCACTTTCTCCATCCATATCTGCCGGTAGGTTTTGCCTCCCTTGGCTTTTTTGCCGTAGCTCACCTCATCGGCACCCACCGCTAAAATATGGATATCCGGACGCTCGCGCAGTAAAATTTCGGCGGCCTGCATAAAAGTTGGAAAGCCGCGATACGGCTCGAAGTTACGCGCAATATACGTCACCACCTTATCGCCTTTGTTGAAGGTTTTACCCTTTGGCGTGGTGTAGCTGGCAGTTGCATCGGGGCGCGCCACCGCAATGTTCACCCCATCATGCAGCACGGCAAGTTTATGGCGATATTCTTTCGGGTGCATGCTCCACTGCCACCAGGTCGGGCAGATACCAAAATCGGCGGTATCGAGTGCGATCTGGTTGGTTACGTTTTTCATGCGCACGCGCGCCACATCATCCATCGTCAGTTTATCTTCGGGGTTAAACCCCACATCGGCACCATGGGCGCGGTAAAAAAATTCAAAGAAAAACAGGCACGGCGCGCCGGGGAAAATTTCTTTCACAAACAAGCCATCGCCCCAACCCGGGTGGCCGATAATGATATCGGGCGTAAACCCACTTTCTTTGAGTTTTTTACACATGCGCCACACTTCTTGCCCTTGCAGCACGGCTTGCTCGGCATGTGCAAGGTAGCGGTGCGTGTGCGGCGATGCCTGACGCGGCAACGCATAGGTGATGCGTTTCACGCCGGGGATTTCGGCGTTCAGGTGCTTGGTAAGAAACACAATCTCATGGCCGCCTTCTTCTGCGAATGCGCGCGCCAGATGCTTATACTGGCCGGGCATATTGGGGTGCAGAAAGAGAATG
>JBILFK010000097.1:0-6052 GCA_044351685.1 Rickettsiales bacterium
TGATCAAACAGGCTGAAACCCTTGTAGATGCGGGCTATGATGTGCGTATTATCTGTTTTGGTGGCGCAAGCCTGCCTCTTATCGAAGTAGTGAACGGCGGCGTAACGTACGAGCGCATTCAGCCAAGCGTGTGGCGTTATATTCTCTACCGGCTCGGATGTTATCGATGAAAAAGCACTTACAGATATGGCTCGATAAAGCCATCCGTACCGCTGGTAACTATTTGTTATCGTTGAAATTTGATGTGGTTACTGCCACGCTTTATGCAGCGGCACGCCACTACCAGCCCGATGTGGTGCATTGCCATGATTTAAAAACGCTGCCCTGCGGGGTAAAACTCAAAAAAAATCTCGGCTGCAAGCTTATTTATGATGCGCACGAATACGAGCGCGATGTTTTACCCGTTGATCGTTTTACGAATTACACCGCAAAAATCACCAAACAGGTGATTGCCATTGAAGCCAACGCCAAACAAGCTGACGGCGTGATTACAGTAAGCGCTTCGATTGCCGCTGCGTTGCATCAGCTCATTCCGCTGCCTACAATGCCTTCTGTTATTTTTAACGTGCCGCGCACGATTGTGCCCACCAGTCGTAATTTACGCAAAGATGCCAACCTGAGTGACGATGTGCCCATTCTTATCTACGTGGGTGGTATTATGCATGCGCGCGGGGTCGATTTCTTGATTTCGGCATTGCAGTTTTTGCCAGAGTTTCATTTGGTTGCCGTAGGCAATAGCCGCCCCATTTACATGAATAAAATTAAAGCGCAGGCAGAAGCCGCAGGAATGGCCGACAGGTTTATTCTACTACCCAGCGTGCCCCCGGGCGAAGTCGTAAGCTATATCGGAACTGCGCATGCTATTGGCGTGCATGCGCTGGAAAGCAGCTGCCTTTCGCATATTTATTCCATGTCGAATAAAATTTTTGAAATGTCATTCGCGCGCTTACCCATTCTTATCACGCCATTGCTTGATCAACGGCAATTTATCAAAGAATTTGCAAATGGAATGACCTTTGAAGAAGGAAGTGTTCAAAGCTTTGTAGAGAAAGCCCGCACTATTTTTGCGCATCCTGAGCGCTATCAAATTACTGATGAGAATTACGCAAAACTAATCCAGAGTTATGGGTGGCCTGCACAGGAAAAGACATTGCGCGATTTGTATACGCGCGTGTTGCAGGGCTAACTTAACGCTGAAGCCACTTTTTGCGCAATTGCCATACTCGCGGTCAGCCCTGGGCTTTCAATGCCAAACAACTGCACCAGCCTTGCAATCCCATGCTGCTTCTCGGTTTGGATCACAAAATCACTATCGCCCATACCTTTGCCTGCCAATTTTGGCCGAATGCCGCTATAGGCAGGGCGTAATTCCCGCATTCTCACGTTTGGCCAATATCGGCTGACTGAATCATAAAACGATGCCACCCGCGTGGCATCCACGCCGTAATCTATGGCGGCATTTTCTGCTAACCACTCGACATCGGGGCCAAACAGGCTTTCGCCAGCGATATTCATGGTAAAATGCGCGCCAAGCCCCCCAGGCTCGGGCACCGGATACACCAGCCGCGCAAATGGTGCTTTACCGCTCACACCAAAATAATTGCCCTTCGCTAAATATTGTTTGGGAATATGCGTGGCATCGTAGCCATGTATAACCGCTGCAAGCGCCTGTGCGCCTATGCCTGCTGCGTTCACTAGCCGATGCGTGTCTATCGCTTCACCATCAGCCAGCGCCACGGTAAAACGATTGGCATGCACGTCAATACGCGTGATGCGGTTACCATACGCCATCACTCCGCCATGTGCCTCAATATCCACAATTAGCTGCTCCATCAGCACGTGAATATCAATAATGCCGCTGCTGGGCGAAAACAGCGCCTGCACGCAGTGCAGCTCCGGCTCAAGTTTTATCGCCGCTTTTGCACCAATAAACTGTAAATCCATAACACCATTGGCTTCGGCGCGCGCTTTAATGGCATCAAGCTTGGCAATTTCATCGGCATGGGTTGCCACGATCAACTTGCCCGTTTGCTTGTAGGGAATGGCGCGTGCACGCGCATAATCGTAAAGCAAATGCCGCCCCGCCACGCATAATTCGGCCTTTAGTGAGCCTGCGGGGTAATAAATTCCGGCGTGAATGACACCCGAATTGCGCGAACTTACCCCCGAACCGAAGGTTTTTTCAGCTTCGGCCACAATCACTGATTGGCCAGAAAGCGCCAGCAGGCGGGCGATTGCCAAGCCCACTACACCGGCGCCTATCACTACACTATCGACTGGTTGCATCTGTAGAAAAACCCACTAAAAAGCTGGCATACATTGCCGTTTGATGCTTAGAAAGCAACCGGCATTCAATCAAATGGGGAAATCATGGATATTGCGGGGAAACATATTTTGGTTATTGGCGGCGCAGGCTTTATTGGCAGCCATGTCGTTGAAGAGTTACTCAAAACCAATGTTGGCAAAGTCACCGTGTACGATAATTTCGCGCGTGGTAAGCGCGAATATTTGAATGAATCGCTGAATGATACACGTTGCAGCATTTACCCCAACGGCGGCGATGTGCGCGATACCGATATTTTAAACAGCGCCATGCAGGGCGTTCACGGCGTGGTACATTTGGCAGCCATGTGGCTATTGCACTGCAAAGATTATCCGCGCACCGCATTTCATGTGAATATCGAGGGTACGTTCAATGTGCTTGAAGCCTGCGTAAAAAATAACATCGAGCGCCTCGTCTATTCGTCATCGGCATCCGTGTATGGCGATGCGGTGGAAGTTCCGATGACCGAAGAACACCCCTTCAACAACCGCAATTTTTATGGCGCTACCAAAATTTGTGGCGAAGCCATGTGCCATGCCTTCCATGATCGTTATGGCCTGAATTATGTGGGTTTGCGCTACATGAACGTCTATGGCCCCCACCAAGATCAAACCGCTGCCTATACCGGCGTCATCCCCATTATGCTGAATAAAATCGACGCAGGTGAGCAGCCTGTAATCAACGGCGATGGCTCGCAGGCCTACGATTTCATTACCGTGCAAGATACCGCACGTTGCAATGTGCTTGCCTTACAATCCGATGCGACGGATCAGTTTTACAATGTCGGCACCGGCGTGCAGACCAGCATTCGCCAACTGTGCGATCTGATTTTAGAACTTAAAAAATCGAAACTCGAAGTGATTTACAAACCCTATAGCGCCGATGATGCGCGACAAATGGTGCAAAACCGCATTGGCTGCCCGAAAAAAGCCACGCGTGATTTGAAATTCACCTACGAAGTATCGCTGCGCGAAGGGCTTCAGCGGTTGATTGACTGGCGTATCGCCACCGGAGGAACGCATGGCACAGCCAGCAAACGCAATGCCGCGTAATAGCACGCCTGCTCGCCAGATAGCCATTTCCCTTCCGCTCACCGGCGAAGAAGAATGGCACGCCACGCGTGAACCGCTGATGAGCGGCTGGCTCACGCAAGGCCCCAAAGTGGCCGAATTTGAAAAACAGTTTGCTGCGCGGCATCAGGCAGCGCATGCGCTCGCCGTTACTTCCTGCACTACAGGGTTGCACTTGGCGCTTGCCGCACTCGATATTCAGCCGGGTGATGAAGTGATTGTGCCTGCCTTCACATGGGTTTCTACTGCCAATGTGGTCGAATATTGTGGTGCTAAGCCAGTGTTCGTGGATATTGATCTGGTCAGCTTCAACATCGATGTGACGCAGGTAAAAAGCAAAGTTAGTGCGCGCACTAAAGCGATTATTCCGGTGCATTTATTCGGCCTGTGTGCCGATATTGATGCCTTGCGCGCCGAACTGCCCACACATGTAAAAATCCTTGAAGATTGCGCCTGTGCGGCAGGCGCTAACTTACGCGGTAAACCTGCCGGAACGTTGGGCGATATGGGGGTGTTTTCGTTTCACCCGCGCAAATCCATCACCACTGGCGAAGGCGGCATGGTAACCACCAACAATGCCGAACTGGCCGAACGCATGAACCAACGCCGCAACCACGGCGCGGGTATTTCAGAAGAACAGCGCCACCGTGGTCCCCGCCCCTATCTGCTGCCAGAATTTGATGTGCTTGGCTTCAACTACCGCATGACAGATCTGCAAGGCGCCGTAGGTATTGTGCAGCTGAAAAAGCTCGATACCATGATCGATGAACGAAACGATTACGCGAATTATTATAGCGAAAAATTGGCGAATATTCCCTGGCTACGCTTGCCCAAAGCATTGCCGCAAAGCCGCCATGGCTGGCAAGCCTATGTTACCTATGTTGACCCTGAACTCGCCCCCATGCCGCGCAACGACATGATGGAAAAATTGCAAGCCTTAGGCATTGCCACCCGACCTGGCACGCATGCGGTGCATATGCTGGGCTATTACCGCGAAAAATATGGCATCACCGCCGAAGATTATCCGAATGCCATGCGCGCCAATAATCACAGCATGGCCATTCCGCTGCATAACCGCATGAACCCCGATGATTTTGATTATATCATTGATGCACTAAAGAGTTTTTAGGCATGTGCGGCATTGCAGGTATTTACCATCTTAACCATGCACCTGCATCACCGGTCACTCTCAAAAAAATGACCGACAGCATCGCGCACCGCGGCCCGGATGGCGAAGGCGTGTGGAATGAAGGTGCGGTTGGGCTTGGGCATCGTCGCTTAGCGATTATTGATTTATCGCCCGCTGGGCACCAGCCCATGCTTTCTGCCGATGGTCGGTATATTTTAACGTATAACGGCGAAATCTATAATTACCTGAATCTGCGCACTGAGCTTGAAGCCAAAGGCTACCAGTTCCGTTCAAATACCGATAGCGAAGTGCTATTGTATGGCTACGCCGAATGGGGCGCAGAAATTGTGCGCAAACTGAATGGCATGTTTGCATTTGCCATCTGGGATAGGAAAGAGAAATTGCTATTTCTGGCACGCGACCGCTACGGCATCAAGCCGCTTTATTACACGCATCAGGGCGCCATGTTCGCGTTTGCTTCTGAACAAAAAGCGATTTTGCAAATTCCCGAATTTCAAAAACGCACCGATAAAGAAGCCCTGCTCGAATATTTTACCTTCCAGAATATTTTCACCGATCGCACGTTGATTGCCGATATTTCGTTGTTGCCTGCTGGCCACTGCATGTGGGTGGATGCTGAGGCAAAAACCAAAATTCGCACTTGGCAATACTGGGATTTTCACTTTCGTGAACCCACGCAAAAAAACACGCCGCAAGAATATCGTGAAGAACTTGATAGGCTATTTCAGCAAGCCGTGCAGCGCCAGCTGATGACCGATGTCGAGCTTGGCTGCTATCTTAGTGGCGGCATGGATTCGGGTTCGATTACCGCGATTGCCGCGCGCGCCTACCCTTACATCAAAACCTTCACGTGCGGCTTCGATTTGAATTCGGCATCCGGCATCGAGCTTGGCTACGACGAACGCAGCAAAGCGGAATTCATGTCGTACAAGTTCAAAACCGAACATTACGAAATGGTGCTGAAAGCTGGCGATATGGAACGTTGCATGCCCAAACTGGCATGGCATCTGGAAGAGCCACGCGTAGGCCAAAGCTACCCTAACTATTATGCCGCCAAACTCGCCTCAAAATTTGTAAAAGTGGTGCTTAGCGGCGCAGGTGGCGATGAATTATTTGGTGGCTACCCCTGGCGCTATTACCGCGCAGTGGTGAATGATAATTTTGAAGATTATATCGATAAATACTACAATTTCTGGCATCGTCTGGTTCCCAACACGCAACTCAAGCAGGTGTTCGCCCCGATATGGGATGATGTAAAACATGTATGGACACGTGACATTTTCCGAGACGTGTTCAAGCATCATGAAAACGAGCTTTCTTGCCCTGAAGATTACATTAATCACTCACTATATTTCGAAGCAAAAACCTTCCTGCACGGCCTACTGGTGGTGGAAGATAAGCTCTCGATGGCGCATAGCTTGGAATCACGCGTACCATTTTTAGATAATGATCTGGTGGATTTTGCCATGCAATGTCCGGTTAGCATGAAGCTGAATAATCTAGCCGATG
>JBILFK010000020.1:0-17981 GCA_044351685.1 Rickettsiales bacterium
GGGTGCGGTGTTATCACTGCATTTTGATCTAGCAGTGTTAGCTTTCCCGATGCTTCCAGAATGCGTTGAATCACGAACATCACATCGGGGCGGCCTGCATCATATTCATCGAACACCAGCGCGATGGGGCGCTGCAATGCCCAGGGGATAATACCTTCCTGAAAGGCGGTGATCTGTTTGCCATCTTTAATGACAATCGCGTCGCGGCCAATCAGATCGGTGCGGCTGATATGTGAATCGAGGTTGATACGAATACATGGCCAGTTCAAGCGTGCGGCAACTTGCTCGATATGCGTTGATTTACCTGTGCCATGATAGCCTTGCACCAGCACGCGGCGGTTATGGGTAAAACCCGCTAGAATGGCGTTGGTGGTAGGTGTATCAAAATGATAATTTTTATCGATCGCAGGCACATAGCCATTGGCTTTGGCAAAGCCCAGCGGCTTGATGCTGCTTTTAAACCCAAAGCTGGATTCGGTGACGATTTTCTTGCTCGGCTTTTCTTCAAATACGGGTTCGGTCATGTTATTCCTCAAGGGTTTTTAGGTCGCGGTCTTCGTAGATACATAGCGGGTTGTGCAGTGGGTTATACAGCGTGGCATCTTCTTTTTCCCAATAACGTGCATCGGCTGCGATGCGCTTTAACAGCGCCACTGTTGGTGCATCGAGCGTGGCGAGGGTGACGGTATCGTGGCGAATGCGCACGGGTGCATCGGGGTATTCTTTGGCGAACGTGTCGCGCATGGTGGGTTTGAGGCGGTAGCGCATAAACACCCCATTTTCGACGCGGAAATGGTAAAGATAACCACCATTATCGCGCGGTTCTTTTTTCAACATTAAGAATTCCGCGTTATCAAGTTTCAGGCCGCGCGCAAGCTTTACAATGTCACCTTCGGCCAAGTCGCGCTTGAAGGCGTAATAGTGGATCGATTCGGCGATTTTATTCAGGCAACTATCCGTTTTGCCTTGCTTCCAATAGCCAGCAAAATCATCGACAATAATACACCCGCTTAACAACAGCATTGCGGCAAATGCAAGTACGCGCCTCATTTTGTGTCCTCCACGTAATGCTCCATCAGATACTGATAGGCGAGCGTGATTTTTTTGAAGGTATCTTCGGCACGGGCATTGCCAACATTCACGTCGGGATGGTATTTTTTTACCAGCTCACGGTATTGCGATTTAATTGATTTTTTATCGCTTGGGTGTTCCAGATCCATCACCGCCAGTGCATCGCGGGCTTTGGCTGTCACGGGAATATCGATAAACGCCGCCCGGGCCGCTTTATTGCCCACAAACATGCGGGCATAGGCTTCGTTCATTTTTTGATGCAGGTTAGCGGCTTGCTGATTTATATCCCAGGTGGGGCGGGCACCGCCCAGATGCGCATCTTTTTGGAAGGCATAAATATCTTCCTGCGACATGCCCTGAAAATAATCCCAGTTTTTGTTGAATTCGCTAATGTGCTCTTCGCAGAACCACTGATAATCGCCAGGTTTATCGCGGTAGCGTGGCGCCTTGAAATTGCCTGCGGCACGGCACCCCGCCCAACCGCACGGGTGACCGGAATCAAAGGGTTCTTCAGATTTTTTTCGCCTCGCCATAGCGTTTTATTAGCCCTGTAGCACCCCAAGCGCAAGCCAGCTTGTTGAAGTTTTACACTATTTTAATCTATTAAAATGCGCTATAAGCCTGTGCATGACACACACTAGAAAACAACGCATGGAAGCGGCCTTGAAGCAGAAATTTGCGCCGGACCAGCTACAGGTGCGCGATGATTCGCACCGCCATGCAGGCCATGCGGGTTGGAATGCGGCGGGTGAAACCCACATGCATATCCAGATTGTGAGTGCGGCATTTGCGGGCCAAACGCGGCTTGCGCGCCACCGCATGGTGAACGAGGCGCTTGCGCCATTTTTTACCGAAGGGTTACACGCCCTGAGTATCGACGCGAACTCCCCTGAAGCGAAGTAAATTGCGTTTTACAGCGGTTTTGCTATAGGCGGCGCATGACAATGACAGAATTGAACAGTTTAGGTTTTGCGAAATCACCGGCCGCTACGCGGGTGGTGGTGGCGATGTCGGGCGGGGTAGATAGTTCGGTGGTGGCCGCCATGCTGCATCACGAAGGCTACGAAGTCATTGGCATTACCTTGCAGCTATACGATTATGGCGCAGCGCTGGGTAAAAAAGGCGCGTGCTGTGCTGGGCAGGATATTCAGGATGCCCGTCGTGTTGCCGACACACTCGGTATTCCGCATTATGTGCTGAACTATGAATCGAAATTCAAAGATGCGGTGATGGAAGATTTTGCCGACACCTATTTAGCGGGCGCAACCCCCATTCCGTGTGTGCGTTGTAACCAATCGGTGAAGTTCAAAGATTTGCTAACCACTGCGCGTGAACTGGGAGCCGATTGTATGGCCACTGGCCATTACGTGCAGCGTAAGCTGGGCAACGAAGGCCGTGCCGAGCTGTATCGTGGCGCCGATTACGATAAAGACCAAAGCTATTTTTTATTCGCCACCACGCAGGAACAGTTAGAGTTTTTGCGTTTTCCGCTTGGCGCGATGAGTAAAACCGAAACGCGTGCGCTGGCCGAGCGCTATGGGCTGGCAACGGCAGATAAACCCGATAGCCAAGATATTTGCTTTGTGCCAACTGGCGGCTACGCCAAAGTGATCGAGAAATTGCGCCCGAATGCCAGTGCTCCCGGCCAGATTATGCATGTGGATGGTCGTATTTTAGGCGCACACCAAGGCATTTTGCATTACACCATCGGCCAACGTAAAGGGCTTGGTATTGGCGGTGGCGAGCCATTATTTGTGATACGCTTAGATGCGGCCAACCGCCGCGTAATCGTGGGCCCCAAAGAAGCACTGGCAACCACCCGCTTTACGATTACGGAATTAAACTGGCTGGCCGCAGAAGATTCGCAGATCGAGGCGATGGTAAAAATGCGCTCGCTGCAAACGCCGGTTGCGGCTTCGTTTGCGCCGCAATCCCCCGATGCTGCACGCGCAACCATTCATTTACATGCGCCGTATGAAGGCGTTGCACCCGGGCAAGCATGTGTAGTGTATGCGGGTGATAGGGTGCTGGGTGGTGGTTGGATTACGCAGGATCACTTGCTGCAAGTCGCGTAATCAGCGTCATGGTTAAATCATCGCGCAGAGTCGTGCCAGTGCGAACACCAAGTTTCCTCATCATTTCCAACATAAAATGAATCTGTTTTTGTGCGAGTCTGGTGGCGTCGCCCTGCATGTTTTTCAGGTCGTTTCGCAGTGCGAGTTCAATTTCCAGTTCGCTAAGGAAATTTTTTGTTTCAGCGCAGGGCGATTCAATAAGCGCGTCGCTGTAAAGAAACAGCGTTTCACCAGGGAATAACTTTACCGCCTGTTCGGGGAAATCTGCAGTGCTGATAACACCGAGTGGGTAGCCTTCATTATTAAGCCAGATGCTTTTTCCATCGCGCTGCATAATTAGCGGTTGTGGCGATGCGGCCGCCGCAAAGGTAAGCACATTGGTTGTGGTATCGAGTACACCCAGAAAAATTGTTGCGTATTGCCCTGGCTGAAACAAATTGCACAAGCGTTTATTCAACTTATCAAGAAACAGGGCAGGGCTGTTCACGCGTAATGTATGTAAATTAAGCAGGCTATGTATGCGAAAAGCATTAATCGCTGCGCCAACGCCGTGCCCGGCAATATCGAACATATACACAGCTACGCGATGGTCATCGATGGGGGATATTCCCCATAGGTCACCGCCAATTTCTGAGCTTGGCTGCACAAAATGATTCACGACCAGCGCATGCGAATCGACAAGATTTTTTAATGTATCATCGGAAGGGATCAACCCCATTTGCATCTCGCGTGCCAGTCGTAATTCCTCATTCAGACGTTCTTGCGATTGCATGAGCGCCTTGTTCCAAAAATAATGCTCAAGATGTAACTTAACGCGTGAAACCAGTTCCACCGGGTTAATGGGTTTGGTCATTAAATCATTCGCGCCGAGCTGAAACACCTGCAGTTGCTGATCTGCCTCGCTCATGGCGGTTTGAATGATAATCGGGGTTTCTGAAAACACAGGCAACGCACGAATGCGGCGGCACAGCTCAAAGCCGTCCATATCGGGCATCATCAGATCCAGAATAAAAACATCGGGCGCAAATTTTTTGCAGGCAGCAAGCGCTTCGTCACCGCTTGCGACTGCCTGAATGTTATGAAAGCCTGCTGAAAGAAGGATATCGTGAATAATGACCCGGTTAAATTCGGTGTCGTCGACGATTAACACACGGGCTGCACGAACGGCATCGGAAACAACAATTTGGCGATGCGGCATGGTGTTAGGCCAGTTTAAATAATTGCCCGAATTTCGAGATATCGAACATTTTTCGCACCTGACCTTGCGCACCTTTTAGCGTAATGGTGGCATGTTTTTTCTGGCCAACATCACGCAACAGCAGCAGCATACCAAGTGCTGCAGAGTCCACAAAATCAACGGCTGCGATATCAAACACAATCTCGCTCACGGAGTGTGTATCAATTTCCTGCAGAATCTGACGAAAACCAGCGTTATCGGTGAAGGTGAACGATTCACGGAGCGTTGCCGTAAATGCGCCTTTGTCAAAATGGGTCGTGTATTGCATAAAATCCTCTGTTGTCACGCTAGCGTATTACGTGGCGCGGCGCAACAATACGGATGCAATCTGTTGTAGAGGGTATTCTTTTTCTACCGCGCCCAATTCAAAAGCCGCACGTGGCATACCGTAAACCACGCAGGTTTTTTCCGATTCCCCAATCGTTTGTGCGCCCGCCTGACGCATGGCAAGCATGCCTCTCGCGCCATCGCGCCCCATGCCAGTAAGAATGCCGCCAATCGCCTTATTCCCTGCGGCTTCTGCCACCGAGTGAAATAAGACATCGACCGAAGGTTTATGGCCGGAAACCAGATCGGTATTTTCAAAGGCAAGCTGGTAGCGCCCTGCATTTCTGCGCACTACTAAATGTTCGCCGCCATAGGCGATATAGGCTGTGCCGGGAACCACGAATTCGCCATTCTCGGCTTCTTTAACGGTGATATGGCAAATGCCATTTAAACGCTGTGCAAAGGGTTTGGTGAACATGGAAGGCATGTGCTGGGTGATCACAATGGGTGGGGCGTTCGCGGGGATGACGGCCAGCACTTCGCGCAGTGCTTCTACACCGCCAGTGGAGGCGCCTATGGCAATCAGCCATTTTTTTGCGTCACCAGTATAATGCAGGCTTTTGGCTGCTGTGGCATTCGTTGGCTTAACGCTTGCACGTGGGCGACCCTTTACCTTCACCTGCGCAGCCATTTTCACTTTCGCACGAATATTATCGGCGACTTCAGCAAAAGCGCTGGCGTTGACAGGTTTGCCGATACAATCCACTGCGCCCATTTCAAGGGCTTTAATGGTGGTTTCTGCCCCTGCCTGCGTGAGGGTGGAAATCATGATTACCGGCATGGGCCGCAGGCTCATGATTTTTTCCAGAAATTCGATGCCGTTCATTTTCGGCATTTCGACATCCAGCGTAATCACATCGGGATTAAACTGTTTGATTTTTTCGCGGGCATCGTGCGGGTCGGCGGCGGTAGCGACCACCTCGATTTCGGGGTCTTCGCGCAGAATTTGCGAGATGACTTCGCGCATGAGCAACGAATCATCAATGACAATCACGCGAATCATTTTGCGGCCTTTTTATAAATCGTTTTACCAATAAGCTCGAACTTGTCGCTTACCTTAAACAGACTTTCAGAATGGCCAATAAACAACCAGCTTTGCGGCTTCATTTGGCTGGCATAGTGCTCGAACAGGGGGCGCTGTGTTTCTTTATCGAAGTAAATAACCACGTTGCGGCAGAAGATAACATCGAATAGGCCTTTCATCGGCCAATGTTTATCGAGCAGGTTTAACTGATTAAACGTAATAAGTTGGCGAATGCTATCGGCTATCATTATGCCCTGCTCGCCTTCGCGCTTTTTCTGGCTGGTATACTTATGATACACCGATGGAATCGACTTTAAATCTTCCATGCGGTACGCGCCAGAACGCGCCCGGTCGAGCATGTTCGTATCAATATCGGTGGCTAGAATTTTTGCATCAAAGCCTTTGTTTTTATCGAGAAAATCGGCAAGCACCATGGCAATTGAATAGGGCTCAGAGCCTTGCGAACAGCCCGCCGACCAGATACGAATTTTTTTATCTTTGTTGGTTTTTGCTAAGGTTGGCAAGCAGCGCCAGTAAAATTTGTAGGGCAGGGGTAGTAACGCGTTCAACGTCTGAAGCATTAATATACAAATGCCCCCGTGAATCGCCCCAGGATTTAGTGTTTTCTAGCAGCTCGGCCGCATGATGAATATCGAGAATGGGCGGAAGCGTAACTTTCATAATCTGTGATGCGAGGCTGTTGGTTTTTGACAATTTAAAGTTGAGTGCAGCATGCAAGTCTGTGTCGTAAAGTCAAATATTTAAATGCAAAATTGGATGCAGAAAACGCAATCCGAAAGATACAATAAGGTGGCGCGAAAAGATAACGTGATGCTTTAAGAGTTGGTGGTAGGCGGCTTAGGATTATTCGTTTCCTCTACCTCGTTACCCCACTCTTCTAAGATACGATTCTGCATCCGTTGTAAACGAGAAATCTGCCGATCATGCATCGTGTGAATAAATGCCTGTGCGGCCATAGGCACCACATAAATCAACACCCAGCCAACACCGGCTGAAGCATAAACAATAAGCCAGTTTACCGTGTTGCCCATCATTTGTGATACGGAGCCCCCTGAAGAAGTAGCCGAAATGATTTCAGGGATAAAAGGGAGCACCCCCGATAAATTGCACGCTAATACGGTATGGAAGGTATAGCGTCCCTTGGACATATCAATGTAAAACGCTACCACTGTTGGCAGCATTGCGAGCAAAATAAAAATAAATCCCAGACGAAATACCACCACCATCACAAGGCTAAGCAGCACAAGGAAAATGGTTGCCTTCTTGCTTCTGCGCTGTGGGGCATCACCATTTTTTGCTTTTGAATCTTTTGTAGCCATAGGGTTACCAATGCATGATTTTTGCGGTCATGAAATACGAAGATACCAGCAGAATAACATAGGCGATCATCATCGCTACTCGGCCGCCTAAATCCTGCGCATAGCGACCAATAACAGCAGGGTTGCGCAATTGGTCGATACTTTTTTGATTGCGCTGATGCAGCAAAACGGCACGTGCGAAGCCTTCGAAGTCTTTATTGGCAACATCTCGGTTGATAATAACATTCAGCACTTCCCAAAGATAACCTGTTGCAGCGGCCCCTTTCAGTTTTAGTTTTAATTTTTTTCGCATGGTGCGGTTGTGCATTTGATCGAGCATTTTTTCGATACGCATCGCCGCCCACGTGGCAAGCCCAACAAGCGCAAGTTTTTCATATTTTTGCTGGGCACGCGCTAAAATGCGTAGCGCAATCAGTTCCTGATTGGTGGCGAGCGATGGAATGGAAGCCAGATCATGTAACTTTGCTTCCTTACCCATATCCAGCTTACATGCAGTGAATGCAATCAGGTGGCGATCCAGAAAACTGGTATCCGGGCCAGATTGATAGGCAATGGTATCGAGTGTTTTTAACATTTCCTGCAGGTTCATCACGTGGTGGGGCCGCACCAACGGCGACAGGCATGTCATATTTGGGTTCAGTTCATACAGCACGCGCTCGAGCCCAAAGCCCATGGCACGCATTTTAATGTAAGGGCGCACACGCTGTAACTTCCAAAGCATATGCGAGAGATATCCAGGTTTAGCATCTTCAGTAAGGTAGGCCCAATAATTGGGAATATCCATTTCGATTGCGTCGAGTAGTTGTTGTGTTTCGGGTGGCTGGCCGCGATACATGCAATCGGCCAGAAGAATACCCATACCTTCTGGTCGCATCGATAATTGTGCGGTACGGATGGGGCCTACAGGATCGAGAATACAAATCAATCGGCAGAGCATATCGTTATTGGTTTTATCGGCGCTGGCTTCGCCACCAATACGCATGACGCGCTCTACACGATCGGCGAGTTCTGGGCGGTGCATGCTCATTTCAAACCAGCGATCAAGGCGCATGGCGCGCAATTCTTTTAAGGTGGTGTGCCAGTTTTTATGAAAGGCATTACCAAGCGCGCGGCGGTTATAAAATTGCTGACCAACAAATTCTAAGGGGCGCACGGCTTCTTTGGGAGCGGGTGGCACAATCATGTTGTAGCGTTTGCCGCCCAACCATGCTGAAAATTGATCGATATCCCAGCGTTCGTTTCGATTATCGTTCAGCACGCCACGAAAGAAGTCGGCCATATTATCCGATAATTCACGGTTATTAGCCAGCAGGTGATAAGTGCCCACATTCAGCGCCGCACGAATAAAATCATCGCGGCTAATACCTTTTAAGTGTTCGGTGCCATAAATGAGCTGAAATGCTAAAACGCCAGAAGCATATACGTCAGTTTTGGCATCGCCCACGCCTTTGCATAGCTGGTCGGCCATCAGGCGTTCCAACGGCTCATACATGAAGTTCTGAAAGTAACTGCACGGAGAACTTAAACATTCGCCCACCACCACCGCATCGTTAAAATACACGGTGTCCATATTGATGTTGCCGTGCACGAGTTCCTTTTCCTTCATGACACGTAGCACGGTAGCAATAGGCGCCAGAATGCGATCAATGACGGTGTGCTCGTGAATGACGGGACGTAATTTTTTAAATTCCGAGAGCCGTTGCGCCGGAGGTTTTTCTAGAAACACCACGTGCCGCGCCTCGCCTAAATGCGATAAACGCACGGTTCCGGCGCCCAACACCATCTGTAAATGCTGGTTATTGATGGCAGAAAGTGTATCGGCCATTTTGAGCCGGTAAGGCATATAGTTTTCCAGTACCAACGCATAGCACGCACGCTCGGCCTGTTGCATATCCTGCGCCTGATATGCGCGCGCGAGATCGTGGTTAAGTTCGGCAATGGGCTGATTCACTAGAATGCTGTAGCGGTCGCTTAGCATATCGTTCTGGCCGCTTCCGGTAGTAAAATTCGAGCGATAGCCTGCCAGCAGCTCTTTCAGCCCGGTATCGACATGCTCTTCGATCATCGGGCGTGCCGATGAATCGCTATCACTGTAAGTTTGTCGTGCCATGTGTCTCAATATAAAAGAAATCTAAGCGCACTGCACTAGCAAGGGTTGTGCCATTAGATAAAATGCTAGGTTTTTTGCTAGTTAGCGGCGAAAGGGTCACGTACCAGAATGGTATCTTCGCGCGCCGGGCTAGTGGAAAGCAGTGCAACCGGGCAGCCAATAAGCTCTTCAATTCGACGGATATATTTAATGGCCTGCGCGGGCAATTCGGCCCAGCTGCGTGCGCCGCGGGTCGATGCGCTCCAGCCTTCCATGATTTCGTAGCTGGCAATTGCTTTGGCCTGTAAATCGCTCGCTGCGGGCAGGTAATCGTAGGGTTTGCCGTCAATCGTATAGCCCGTGCCGATATGAATTTCGGGGAAGCCATCGAGCACATCGAGCTTGGTAAGGGCAATGCCATCGATTCCGCCCACCGTTACAGCTTGGCGTACCAGCACGGCATCGAACCAGCCACAGCGGCGCTTGCGGCCTGTTACAGTGCCAAATTCATGCCCACGCTCGCCGAGTTTTTGGCCAATATCGTTGGTAAGTTCGGTGGGGAAGGGGCCAGAGCCCACACGGGTGGTATAGGCCTTGGTAATGCCGAGCACATAGCCGATATCATGCACCCCACTGCCCGAACCCATAGTGGCTTGCCCCGCCATGGTGTTCGATGAGGTAACGAACGGATAGGTGCCGTGATCGACATCGAGCAGCAGGCCTTGCGCGCCTTCATACAAAATGCGTTTGCCAGCTTTGCGGGCTTCGGCCAGCACGCGCCATACGGGGGCCACATGTGGGCGAAGCTGCGGCAGAATAGGGCGCAGTGCATCCATAATTTCGGCAGTTTGCATGGGTGCAACGCCTGCGGCCTGCAAAATAATGTTATGGTGTGCCAGCATTTCCGTGATTTTGCGCTCCAGCAATGCTTCGTCGTGCAGATCACAAAAGCGAATGGCGCGCCTGCCGACTTTATCTTCGTAGGCCGGGCCAATGCCGCGCCCGGTGGTGCCGATTTTGCCATCGCCGCGCAGTGCTTCAGAAGCATGATCAAGTTTTTGGTGAATAGGCAGAATCAGGCAGGCATTTTCAGCAATTTTCAAATTATCGGCGGTCACCGAAACGCCCTGCGCCTGAATTTTGCTGATTTCGCTTAACAGCGCCCAAGGGTCTACCACCACACCATTGCCGATAATGCTCAGCTTTGCGCCGCGCACCACGCCGGAAGGCAGCAGGCTTAGTTTATAGGTCACGCCATCCACCACCAGCGTGTGGCCAGCATTGTGGCCGCCTTGAAAACGCACGATTACATCGGCGCGCTCGGAAAGCCAATCGACGACTTTGCCTTTGCCTTCATCGCCCCACTGCGAACCTATGACTACCACGCTTTTCATTGCATCTACTCCTACGTTGCGACCGTAATTTTGCCATCACGCCATATCAGCCCGATATTGTGCTTGGCCAGTGTGGCGGCATCATCAATATCGGTGAATACGGTACGGTATGCTTTCTGTTGAATTTTTGCCGCTTCCTCGCACGAGGTGCCATGCGGAAGCGCTACAATCGGCGATAATGCTTCGCCGGGCAAATGCGCCAATAAATCATCGATATACAGTGTGAAGCCCACGGCATCTTCCTCGTGGGTGCGGTAGCGCCCGCCGCGCGCCAGTTCAAGCGCGGGGTTGCCAGAAAAAATAGCGAAGGCAAAGCCGGTGTAATAATCGGCTTCGTAATGCTCGAGCACATCGAGGTTCCAGCTGGCGGTAATCTTTTTTTGGGCGAGCGCCTGCACCAGTTTTTCGAGTGATTCCACAAAGGGCGCAATTTCCGGGTGCGGTAAGGTACGCAATAGCTGTAATGCCTCGCCAATATTGCTGGGCAGTTCCAATATTTGCGCCACTAATTCGGCATGCAAACTGCGTATGCGCGGCAGGTTTTTATTGGCCACGGCATCGCGCAGCGCTTCGCGCGTGGCGGCGGGCTGCATGGCCAGCAATGTTTTCACCAATGGCGGGTAGCTGATATCCACCGTCAGTTCGCCAAGTTCCAGCTGCGCAAGTGCGTGGCAGGCAATGGCGATGGTTTCGGCTTCGGCCTGCGCATCAGTAGCACCAATATATTCGATGCCAATTTGCATATGTTGGCGGCGCGATTGCAGGGCAGGCGCCACGGTGCATACGCGCGGGCCGGCATAGCACAGGCGCAGCGGGCGCGGATTGCCCGCAAGTGTGGTGGCGGCAATGCGCGCGATCTGGCTGGTGATATCGGCACGCAGTGCCAGCATGCGCCCGGTTTGCCCATCGGTGACCTGAAAATAGCGCGTGGCGGCTTCTTCGCTGAGGCCTGAAAGCATGGTTTCGGCGTGTTCGAGCAAGGGCGGGGTTACGGGTTCGTAGCCAAACGCCATGAAGTGTTTCAGGAAGCGATGAATAAGGCGAAACTCCTGCGCGCTATGCGGCGGCAGGGTATCCATCAGGCCGGAAGGGAGCAGGGCGTTATTCATCGGCGACGAGCACTCCGCCGATGGCGTAATCGGTGTGTGGCATATCGTACATCAGCACGCGCACTTTCTCGGGTTTGCTGCCGAGGGTATCGACCACCACATCGGTGATGCGCTTGGCGAGCAGGCGCTTCTTTTCGATATCGCGACCTTCAAGCATATGGATTTGTATGACTGGCATGCTAAAACCTTCTCACATAACGAAAGGTTGAGTAGGGGTGGATACTGCCAAGCGCAAGCAAATTCTCGCAGAATTAAACATTGCCCACGGCGCAGGCGAGGTGCGTATTCAGGTAAAATTAGCCCCAAAAGCCTCGGCGAATCGCGTGGGCGGCGTGGCACACGATGCAGAAGGCGCACCCTACCTGAAAGCCAGTGTGTGTGCGGTGCCCGAAGATAATGCCGCCAATCAGGCGCTGATTGCGTTGCTGAGCGAGTATCTGGCACTTAGAAAATCTGCGATTATGCTGATACACGGCCATAAAAGCCGCATAAAAACATTATCTATCGACGCGGACGCGTGAATTTATTATAGCGTTATCAACCTTTTTTCAGGAGCCACCCCATGATTATCAGCCTTTATGTTATTTTGTTGATTGCGCTTTACATTGCGCTTTCGGTTTCCGTGATCAAGCACCGCATTCGCGCGCAATCTGCGCTGGGCGATGCCGGCGATGTGGAACTGCAGCAGCGCATTCGCGCGCATGGCAACTTTGCCGAATATGTGCCGCTATTCGTGATTGCCATGGCGCTGGCTGAAATGCAGGGATTGCATGGCTATGCCGTGAATTTTATTTGTGCATGGTTTGTGATTGGGCGTTTTTGCCATGCGCATAGTTTCTTGAATGTAGAAAAATTCGAAGGCAAAGCGCTTAAAACCAGCATGAAATTTAGAACGGCGGGCATGATGCTAACCTTCAGTGGGCTTGGCCTTGCGGCACTTGCACTGGCATTGGCATTTGCCAGCGCGCAGGGCATTCTGTAACAGCACACTTTACATAGCGAAAACTTTGCCTTATGCGGTTTGCTCCGCGCGTAGGGTATATGCCTGTAGCGTGAGCGGAGGGGTGGGCGAGTGCCAGCCCTTCGGCGTTTGAGAATATCGTTCTGCCACGCGGCGCAAGCCCGTAGCGGAAGCGGAGGGGTGGCCGAGTGGCTGAAGGCGCTGGTTTGCTAAACCGGTTTACGGGTAACACCGTAACGTGGGTTCGAATCCCATCCCCTCCTCCATTTGCTTTTTAAGGGGTAGGCGCAACAGCGCCCCCTTAAAAAGGCAAATAGTCGTGGCTGGGATGAGAACGCAGTTCGACACCGAGCGCAACAGCGCGAGATGAGGCGCAGGTGCAACGCACCAAGCCAATCCCATCCCCTTTCCAACTTAGTCTGTGAACAGCCAAGCATTAATAAAATTTTAATCATTCGCATGCTAAAATCGATTCAATTGCAATAGCGCAAGCAAACGCTCAAAATCAAGGGGAGAGATTACATGGCACTTGTGGCAAGACAAATAGGCAACCTAAACGAACAAACCTATGAAATTATGTGGACGAGTCCGGATGGTGGAACCGCATCTAAAACGTGGACAGTAAACAACGCCTATCCTTCGTTTGTAGGGAGCAGCAATGAGGTAACTCAGATTGAAATTAATGATGGTTTTTTTTATGACACCATCATGCGCGTAGACCCAGCAACGGGTGAGTTAATTCTTCAGAGCGAAGAAGGTGGCGGGCGACATGCTATCCAGACAGCTTCCGGCAGGCCAAATGGTGAATATCGCGGCAATGCCGCTGAGGACGCGCTTACCGCCATAAACGCCGGGGCGTCGCTGCTTACATATGCTGAAGGGGAAGCAGCGCGGAAATATGCTGAAGGGGAAGCAGCGCGGAGACGTGATGAAGAAAATGCAGCGCGGAACTTTGAGGCTAAGGCTAATTCATACAGGCCAGATATAAACCCATTTATTCGCCGCCGCGGTGGCCATGTCGATGGTTTAGAGTACGCAAATGTTAATGTGGAAGAACGCTCGGTTCAGATTATCGCTCAGGCTGATTTCATGGAAATGCTTGGCGACAGAGCTGCCGCTTACTTTGCTGCTAGAGCGTCAGACGGAAAGCTGACGGAAACTTTCATGCAATATAGTGGCGGCGTAGGGACCATTTCAACGCGCAACTTCTATGAACTAGTTACGGCACCCGACGGAACGAAAACCGCAACGTTGCATAGATTTGATCCGGATACTGGTGAATATACAGCCAGTCATGCAGAAATGGCAGATGCCCTTGCAAGTCGTGAAGATAACCTAGGGGCGATTCGTGGCGATGAAACAATCGCATTCGAACGGGGCGCTCTCCGACAGAAAATACAAGGGCTTGCCCCGGGAATTACGCTCGATAGGGTTGTCTTCAACAGTGGTGAAGAAGTAAGCCCCGGGCAAGGGTTTAGCAAGGAAGCTTTGGCGACTATAGACCGTAGCATCCGTTAGGGAAAACTCCAACCATCAGGCTTTATCTCTTGCATTAGCGCATGGCAGGAAATAGTTATTCTTGCGTATTCGTATGGTATTGTTGCCGATATTGGGGATCCCGAAGGCAATAGAATTGGTTTTTCTCAATCAGAAAAGTAGCGAGTTCATCCCACAACTTCATGCTTCTGCGAGAGAAGTTTTTCTAAATTAATCCAACCGAAACTCGATCGGCACCATCACGCGGGCGGCAACGGGGGTGTTGCCTCGTTTGGCGGGCACAAATTTCCAGCGTTTTACGGCATCGCTGGCGGCGCTATCGAGCGGGGCGTGGCCGCTGCTTTGCGCAATGCGCACACTTCGCGCGGCACCATTCACACTCACGGCCACATCGAGCATAACCGTGCCCTGCATGCGGCGGCGCTTGGCATGCGCCGGGTATTCGGGCGCGGGGTTTTGCAAATAATCGGCATCGAATGAGGGCTTGGTAAGCACCGTGGATGTTGCCGGTTTGCCCTTGGTTTTTTGCGCGCTGGTGGCTGTGGCGGCGGGCTTGCTTTCGGCAGGTTCGGCAGATGCTTCGGGTGCCGCTTTAGGTTGGGGCAGGGGCGTGTGTTTGATGGTTGCCTGGGTGCTGGTAGGCGTGGGTGGTGTGGGCGGTTGTGGCGTTGCGCGCGGCACAGGCTTGACAACGCGCTGTGTGGGCCTAGGCGCGGCTTCAGCGGCGGGGGGTGCTACCAGCGTGATGTGCACCACTTCGGGTGGCATCTGGCTTACCGACATGCCCGACCACACCAGCAGCCCCACCACCAGCGCATGCAGCACAACGGAACCGCCGACTGCGCGGGTGTTGATGTGAGGGTTATCTAGTGAAAGCGCGTGCATGAGTGGTTTACCATAAGGATGCTTTAATGCCTGCCATTACCGTTCGCGGCATGCCGGGGCGATAGCCTGCAGGGCGCAGGGCGGCGGTGTAGGTTTCATCGAATAGATTATTGATGGTGGCGAAGCCGCGAATTTTATCGGTCAGATAATACTCGCCTGCCATATCGAATACCCAACGGGCTTCAATCAGCTGATTGCTTGGAATCGAACCGCTGCCTGCTACCGAGCGTGCATCGCTTACATATTTGCCACCAAGCGAAACGCCCCACGCATCGGTTTCCACACCGCTTGAAAGATAGAGCTGGTGGTGCGGCATATAAGGCAGTTCGAAGCCTGAGCGAACATTGCCCCACTCGGCAAAACTGCTGTTGAAGCTGTTTTTGAATTCGCTTTGCGTATAGGTGTAGGTGGCCGTGAGTGGCAGGCGATAGGCGGATGGCATGGAAGCGATGCTTGCCGCATCGTAACTGCCGCTGGCTTCTAGGCCGCGCACCTGCACCTTGCCGCCATTGAAGGCATCGCCGGTGCCACCACCGCCCGTTGCAAAGGTATCGCGCCCTAGCAAGTTTTCGTAATCGGTTAGGTAACCGATCACTTCGCCGCTTAAGTTGCCGGATTTATAGCGCGTGCCGAGTTCATAATTGATGCTTTCTTCTTCTTTGGTGAAGGCGGCCTCGGTGGCATTATTCGGCACTCCCGGGGGGGCAAAGCCTTTATGCACGCCGCCGAGCAATTTCCACTGCGAATTCACATCATAGGTGAGGCCCGCGCCGGGAATTAGCACATTCAACGAATTCTCGAATTTCGTGAGTGCTGCGCCGCTGCGTGTGGGGTCGTTGGCGCCGTAATCATTGCGCCCCAGCGTGATATGTTCAAAGCGCAAGCCGGGGGTGAAGGTGAAGCGTTGCCATTTCAGTTCGTTCTGGGCGAAGGTGCTGTAGCTATCGGCATATTGCACGCGGTTGCCACCACCACCGGGGGTGCCACGGCTTACCAGCACGGCGCGGCCATTCACCATGTTAAAAATATCTTCGCGCTGGAAACGGTCTTCTTCATCTTGGTGGTAGCGCCCACCAATTTCGAGCGTGTTTTGCGTTTCGCCCCATGCGAATTCGGTTGTCATGGCGGTTTGAATACCCTGCGCGAAATAGGTGCGGGCATTATCGCGCTGAATAAATTCTTCGGCAGAAGTGGCCGATTGCAATGCCGTAAGATACGCGCCATTGCCAGCGGGGTTATTGAATATGGTGCTGATATCACGCCGCACGCCGCCAATACGCACCGCGTTTAAGCGATACCACGAGCGATCAACTTCGTTATGGTAAATGCTGCTGGTGAGGCTGGTTTGGGGTGTTAGTTCGATGAAATGTGAAACGGCAGCCTGCCATGCGGTGTTATCCATTTTATCGAGCTGGCTGCTGCCATAACGGCGGTATGGGTTGGCACGAAAATCGGCTTGGGTGAGGCCAAGATATGTTTCGTTGGAAATTTCATCGTAACCGCCCAGCTTGATTTCAATTTCCTGATATCTATCGGCGGAACTATCGGTGCTCAGGCGGAATTTGCCCAGCACATCCTGCACATCGTAGCCGGTGTCGCCGCCTACAAAATCAATATCCTTGAAGCCTTCGGTTTCTTTGTGGAATGCATTCAGCATCAGCCCCACATTTTCTAAACTCACGCCGGTGGTGAAGCCGCCGCGATACGTGCCGTAACTGCCTGCTTCGGCCACCACATCGGCCTGCTTATCGGCAGGGATAGATTTGGTAACCATGTTAAGCACGCCGTTGGTGGTGCGCGGCCCATATTTCACCGAACCGATACCTTTGATTACTTCCAGTGATTCCATACGATCCATTTGCGGGAAATAATAGGCTTCCGGTGCGGCATAGGGGGCAGGGCCGGTGAGAATATTATCTTCCATCAGCGTAATATCGGCGCTGCGATTCGAGCGCCCACCGCGAATGGAAATGTTCGGGCGCAGCCCATGGCCATCTTCTTCCTGCACGGTAACACCTGGCACTTCGCGCAGGGCGCGGTGCACATCGGTATATTGATACCTATCGAGCGTTTCTTTGCTTACAATGCTTGCCGAGCCGGCAATATCCTCACGGCGATCGCTTGAACCAATCACTGTCACGCGTTCCATCACCTTCACACGTGGTTGCGCGCTGGATTTTTTGGCATCGGCCGCGAAGGCACCCAACGGTGCAGCTGAAATGATGGTGGTGACGAGTAATAAGGCTAACGCGTAGGGTTTCATTGGTTCTCTCAAAATGTCGTATTTCTTTATAATGATAATGATTCTTAATTACAGAATGTCTGCCTTATAGTCGCTAGGGGAAAGCTGTCAAACATTATTTGCGAATCATTCGCAATATCGTCGCGGGGGAAGAAAACAAACGATTCGCATGGCGTAAAAAAATGCGTAAGCTGCATGCATGGTATCTGGCAATTCACATGCAACGCTCTGCGCACTCAATGCGGAGTATCGAAACATTGTTACTAATATTCGCTTGCTGAGTACGCTTAACTGGCCAGCGCAGGCGAAAGAAATGTTTCTGGATTCTGTGGCGCAACATGCGCCTGTGCTGCCGAAATTTACCTATACTAAACCCGATGTTGCGAATGAACGCGAAGCATTGCAGCGTATTGTTGCGGCACTAGGTGATGCGCCGCACGGGGCATTGTTAAAACAGAACTGCCACGCGTATGTGCAAGCACTCGATATGATGCAAGCGGTGGGTACTGCGCGCATTTCCGAAATTTCTGCCGAACTATATGGCACCCCACAGATGCAAATAGCAGGGCTGGATTGCTCGCTGCTTACAGTAGCGCATGCGCTGTTTGCGGCAGCGGATAGCTTGCCATGGCACGGGGGAGATGGCGAAGAGTATACATCCGAACAGCTGCAACACTACCTGCAAGCGCAACTGGTGCAGATGGGTATGACAAATGAAATTGAGGTGCAA
>JBILFK010000021.1:0-17738 GCA_044351685.1 Rickettsiales bacterium
GCCAATGCGGTTGGGACCACCACCGAGGATAACAATTTTTTCGCGGTTCGTGGGGTTCGATTCACAGCCGCGCAATGCACTCGGCTCTGCCTCGTAGCACGAATACATATACGGTGTTTGCGAATCGAATTCGCCCGCGCAGGTATCCACGCGCTTGAACACGGGCCGCACCTGCAAATCATGGCGCAACTCGCGCACTTCCAGTTCGGTTTTATTGGTAAGCTTAGCGATCTGTTTATCGGAAAAGCCTAACTGCTTGATGGCGCGCAGTGAAGGCGTATCGCCGGGCAAGCCATGTTCCACCAGCCACGTCTCGGCTTCAACAATGCGCTGAATTTGCGCCACGAACCATGGGTCAAACTTGGTGATACGGCAAATTTCTTCGGGCGTAATGCCAAGTCGCAGTGCTTGGCCTGCATGCAGCAAACGCTCGGGCGTGGGGCGCGAAAGCTCGGTGCGCATGGCCTCGGCGTCCATAATCGGGGTGGGGTTCAGGCCGGTGAGCCCGGTTTCAAGCGAGCGCAATGCCTTCTGCAAACTCTCGGGGAAACTGCGCCCCATCGCCATCGATTCGCCCACCGATTTCATGGCGGTGGTAAGCGTGTTTTCGGCACCCGGAAATTTCTCGAACGTAAAGCGCGGAATTTTGGTGACCACATAATCAATGCTTGGCTCGAACGATGCGGGCGTGGCTTTTGTAACATCATTTACAATCTCATCGAGCGTATAGCCCACGGCTAATTTGGCGGCCACTTTGGCAATGGGGAAGCCGGTGGCTTTCGAGGCCAGCGCCGAACTGCGCGATACGCGCGGGTTCATTTCAATCACCACCAAGCGCCCATCGGCGGGGTTCACCGCAAACTGCACATTACTACCGCCGGTATCAACGCCGATTTCGCGCAGCACCGCAATCGATGCATCGCGCATAATTTGGTATTCTTTATCGGTAAGCGTAAGCGCAGGCGCCACGGTAATCGAATCGCCGGTATGCACGCCCATCGGATCAATATTTTCGATCGAGCAAATGATAATGCAGTTATCGGCTTTATCGCGCACGACTTCCATTTCGTATTCTTTCCAGCCGAGCACCGATTCATCGATCATCACTTCGCCCACCGGCGAAGCATCGAGGCCGCTTGCCACAATCACTTCAAATTCTTCGCGGTTATAGGCAATGCCGCCGCCCGAACCGCCCATGGTAAAGCTAGGGCGAATGACAGCGGGAAGGCCGGTATCGGCCAGCGCTGCGCGCGCTTCTGCCATGGCTTGGCCAAACAACAAACGGTCTTCGGCCTTATTAATAGATTCCAGCTTCGCGCCAATCAGTTCAACATTGTATTTCGCGAGCACGCCGGATTCGGCCAGTGCCTTAGCGCAGTTCAGCGCGGTTTGCCCGCCCATGGTGGGCAGCAGCGCATCGGGGCGTTCTTTGGCGATAATTTTTTCAACATATTCGGGCGTGATCGGTTCGATGTACGTGGCATCGGCCAACTCAGGGTCGGTCATGATGGTGGCGGGGTTGCTGTTCACCAGAATTACGCGGTAGCCTTCGGCCTTCAGCGTTTTCACTGCTTGTGTGCCGGAATAATCGAATTCGCATGCCTGCCCGATAACAATCGGCCCCGCGCCGATAATGAGAATGGATGAAATGTCAGTACGTTTAGGCATTTGCCTCCTGAAAAAAGTCAGAGTCGATTTTCTTTATTTCATATTTAGCTTCTACAGAAACACCCACGTCATACTTAATCATAAGCTCGGCGAGGCGTTTACCATCAATTAAAATGATTTTATAATCACTGGCCGCTGCATATTCTATGGCATCCTTAGTAAAACTGGATGTAGTTATGAAAATGCCCTTACGCGCCCTTTGGCCGAGGAGCGCTCCCACAAAGCGCTGCAATTCTGGACGGCCTATAGTTCCAGACCACTTCTTTGCCTGTAAAAAAATTTGATCAAGCCCAAGCGTGTCTTCATAGACAATGCCGTCAATTCCCGCATCGCCAGTTCTACCAGTATTAGTGCCTGCTTCTTCGGGTGTAAGTTTTGAGCCACCATACCCCATTGCTAGAACCAGCTTTATAACTAATTTCTCTAAAAATGCAGGCGTGCCCTTCTTCACCATTTCTAACACGTCCTCAGCTAAATTGGCCTGCATAAATTCAAATGCAACCTCGAAATCCTCCTCTGGTGTGCCCGCTTTTTCGACTTCACTTTGTATTGTTGGCTCTATGTTTGAACTGGGCTCACGAAATTTTTGGATTTCCGGAAATCTACTCAAAAACTGCAAGTCAATGCGATCTGGTTTGTCTTTCAATATTTCATAGCCTTTAGCGGTAATCTTGCTTAGGCCGCGTTGAGGATATTCTAAAAGACCTGCCTTTTTTAAATAAACAGAAGCCCATCTTACTCGATTACCAAATCGGCGATGCCCACTTTGTGTAAGTATCGCACGCTCTTCTTCTGATACATCAAATTGTTTGGCAAGCAGGCTTTCATAATCACTGTTTTGACGCAATTGGTCATCTGCCGCACACCGCAACAAGGGTAACATGAGTGTTTGAAAATCGGGAATCATGCAACTGAACTCCGAACCCTGAACTCCGCACTCTCTTTCATAAGCGCCACAAATTGTGCAAACAGATACTGCGAATCGTGCGGGCCGGGCGAGGCTTCGGGGTGGCCCTGCACCGAGAAAACGGGTTTGCTACGGTGGCGAATGCCTTGAATCGTGCCATCGAACAGCGAGCGATGGGTCACTTCAATATCGGCAGGCAAGCCCGAATCACTGATGCAGAACCCATGGTTCTGCGAGGTGATTTCCACTTTTTTGCTGCGCAGATCTTGCACCGGGTGGTTGGCACCGCGATGGCCTTGCGGCATTTTTTCGGTTTTCGCATTCAGCGCCAAACCAAGCAACTGATGGCCTAAACAAATGCCAAAAATCGGCAAGCCGCTACCCAACAATTTGTGAATCGTGGGCACCGCATAATGTGCGGTGGCTGAAGGGTCGCCGGGGCCGTTGCTTAAAAAAATGCCCGCAGGCTTTAATGCCAAAACTTCTTCGGCGGTGGCGGTGGCTGGCACCACCGTGATGCGGCAACCCGCCGAAATAAGGTTGCGCAAAATATTCAGTTTTACGCCGTAATCGACCGCAACGACATGATACGGTTCAGGCGTCAGCGGTTGAGTTTCCGCGCCGTTGGCATGCCATATCGGCGTGTTCCATGCGTGGTTTTCTTTGGTGGTCACGTGCGCTGCAAGTTCAAGCCCATGCATATCGGGTGCCTGTGCCAATGCTTGTTTTGTTTTTGCCACGATATCGCTGAATGCAGCACCCCGCGCGCTGAAGCCTATGGCACAATTTTGTGCGCCATGCTCGCGAATATGGCGCGTGAGCGCCCGCGTATCGATGCCGCTAATGCCGGTGATGCCGCGCGCAATCAGCCAATCGTTGAAATGCTGGTGGGCGCGAAAACTGGATGGTTCGGTAATCGCTTCACGCAGCACCACGCCGCATGCGCCCATGATTTGCTGCGATTCCATATCTTCGGTGTTGCAGCCCACATTACCAATATGCGGAAAGGTGAAAGTGATAATTTGGCCGGTATAGGATGGGTCGGTGAGAATTTCCTGATAGCCTGTCATGGCGGTGTTGAAGCAAATCTCGCCAGCGGTTACAGCTTCCTTACCCACGCCATAACCAGAAAAAACCGTGCCATCCGCAAGAACAAGCGCGGCATTAGGGGGTTTGGCGAACGGTTCTGTCATCCTGAATTCCTTTGAATCATCTAGCCTGCAGGCAAATTGCGGGAGAGTTACGCAATTGGCGCGCGCCAGTCAAGCGGGAATGTGGTTAAAACGCGCGCGTAAAGTTGAGGGCACATTGCGCGGTAGTATCGGTAAGGCGATAGCTGGCCACTAGATCAAGCTCGGAATGGGTTCCATCGTCTGCCGCACTGCAAAGATTGTTCCACCAAAGTGCGATAACTTTTCCTGTTGCGGGTCTTCCGTCATCCAATTTGGTATCGATGTTCCAGGCATCTTCGGGCTTCAGTAAAGGATATGCGTTGCACCTGTGGTTGTAGCAGCGCCAAAACGAAGGTGATTCAGATATTCGCCTGTGTAAAATGAGGTATTACCAACAAAGGGCGATGCCACATAAACCGCTGTCCAGCCGCCGCTTGAATATTTACTGGGTGGCGAATTACTGTTGATAACACCATGGTTTGTGCCACCGCTACCTGCAAGGCCGGAATACGTTCCCTCGATTAATCCGGCGAGTGCCAGCTGCTTCCAAAACTGAAAGCGCTCGCCCGTAAGACCGGCGCCAGCGGCATCGGTAATGTTTCCGTCACCATTGCCGTTGCAGGTTCCAGGGGTAGCTGCGGCACCCGTATCGCCAGAACAATTGGTGTTGTCTTTTCCCCAAAAACGCGTGGCGTTATTAAAATCACCAGGAATTGCGAAATACTTATCGCGAAAAGTATGCGCTGCGGCAATATAGCGCTGATATTCCGTGGTAACCGCCCGCAGCTCACTCGCCCGAATCAGCGATTGGCCGGTGAGAATGCCGCCCGTTAGCAGGCCTAAAATGACCAGAACAATGGAGAGCTCGACGAGTGAAAAACCTTGGCGCATGGGTGGATAATATCCATTTCTATTATATTCGTCCATAATCATCATCGGCGCGTTCGATATCGGCTTCATCGGGTGTGCCGGTTTGGGTTTCTTCGATCATCAAGGGCAGCGGCCCCTTGTTAGTCAGGCGGTGCCATGCGCCTTGCGGAATCAGAATTTCGTCGCCCGCATGCAGTCGAGTGTGCTGGTTGTTGCACACCACCTCGGCCTCACCCGCAAGCACGTGCCAATGCTCGCTTCGGGCACGGTGGCGTTGTAGCGAAAGCCGGCAACCCGGATAGACGGTAAGCCGTTTGCGCAATGTGTGCGGCTGCGCCTCGAGCAATTCGTAATAGCCCCACGGCCTATCGGTGCGTGGATGCGCGGGGATGGATGCCGCAAGCGGCAGGCCGCTATAGGCTTCCCATGCGGCGATGCTGCCTACATCGCTCCAGCCGCACGCGGTGGGCTGCACCCATAATTGATCGGTTTTTTCGAGCACGGCGTTATCAAACGGCAAGGCCTCACACGCACCGTAGGCGGCTTCGTGCAGCAGCAAAAACTCGTAATCCTTTGCACTGTGCGCTACCGCATGCTTTGCTTGCTGCCACAATGCGGGCGCATAGGTTGCAAGCGCATGCACGAAGGCAGAAATTGTGCCGACACACTGGCCAAGATTCACCAGATATTCGCCAAGCGGGTGCGCTAATTGTTGCGGTTTTTCGGTAAATTGCTGCACGCGCGCCAAGCCATGATGCGGCGCATGCATATAGCCAAATTCGGGTGAAAATAGTTCGGGGCGCTGCCCCATCACGCCGAGTACGTGTTGTTGTAGGCAATGTGCGGCAAGCTGCGATACGTCGTGTCGCCATGATGCAATATCGTCTATCGCATGGTCGGCCGGCAATATGGCCACCAGCGTTTCTGGTGTTGCATGTTGTTGCGCGTAGGCAATCGCCACCGCCACCGCCATGGCGGTATTTTTTGGTTGTGGCTCGAGCAATATCGCCTCAGGCATCACCCCCACAGCGCGCGCATGGTTCAGCAGCGCATAGCGGTGACGGATGCTACCTATCAGCTGCGGCGGCAGCCAACCATGGCAGCGCGCGATCGTGTGCGAAAGCAGCGAAGGCTGCTGCGGCGGTGCCGCAAAAATTTTGGGGTTCTCGGGCGTGGAAAGCGGCGCTAGCCGCCGCCCTTCGCCACCGGCCAGAATGATCGGTTGAATCTGCATAGAACAGTTCTAGCGTCACAAATACGACAGGCATACGGGAATTTTACGCGGCACAACCTAACGGGGAATTAAGCTGTTTTCTTTATGTATTCATGCGATTACATATGACCTATGTCGGAAAATGAAAAATTAGCGATGTTGCGGGCACTTAGCGGCAGCGAATCACCGAAAGCGAGTGCCCCGCCGCCCGCACCAAAATCTTACAAGACATGGATCATTATTGCGGTGCTGGTGCTTGCGGCAGTTGCAGCATGGGCGCTTTTGGGTTCGGATACGCCCTCAGGCAAAAAACCGCCCGCCGAGACTACATCCACAACAACACCCGCCGCCCCTTCGGTAGCGGCAACGCCAGCCGGGCTTACCGCCACCGGCTATGTGGTGGCGCGGCGCATTGCCACCGTTGCCGCCGAAGTAACCGGCACCGTAACGGATGTGTATATTGAAGAAGGCAAGGAAGTAAAAGCGGGTGATATTGTGGCCAAGCTTGATGCCACGGTCGCCACCACCGAGCGCAACCTTGCAGCCGCGCAATTAAAACAAACCGAAGCTAGCGTGCGCTCGCTGCAGGCGCAGCTTTCTGAAGCCTACCGCGTCACGGCGCGCTACAAAAAACTGAAAACCACCGGTGCCGTAAGCGAAGCACGCTACACCGATGCCGCCTCGCGCAGCGAATCGCTGAATGCGCAGCTGGCTGAGAGCAAAAGCGCAGTCGATGCCGCAACACAGGAAGTGCAGCGCCGCGAAGATTTACTGGCCAAGCATATTCTGCGTGCGCCGTTCGATGGTATGGTCACCAGCAAAAACGCGCAGCCGGGCGAAATTATTTCGCCCATGTCGGCGGGTGGCGGATTTACGCGCACTGGCATTTGCACGATTGTCGATATGAATTCGCTGGAGGTGGAGGTTGACGTGAACGAAGCCAGCATTTCACGCGTGAAGCCGGGAAGCGAGGCCATTGCCATTCTCGATGCGTACCCGAATGTGCGTATGCCCGCCTATGTGATTGCGATTATCCCCACCGCCAACCGCGATAAAGCCACCATCAAGGTGCGCGTGGGCTTCAAAGAACGTGACCCGCGCATTCTGCCGGAAATGGCCGCACGCGTGGTGTTTTTATGAAATTTTTTGCGCAACAAAATACGGCGATTGCCGCAGCAAGATTATAACCAGGAGCCCCCCATGACCACACTAATTCATCTGGAAAATGTAAGTAAGCGCCACAGCAAAGGCACCGAAACCATCACGATTTTTGATGGGCTAACGATGGATATCGCCGAGGGCGATTTCATTGCCATTATGGGCCCTTCGGGTTCGGGCAAAACCACGCTGCTGAATTTGCTTGGCGGTATTGATCAGCCCACCAGCGGCACCCTCACCTTTGCGGGTAGCCGCATGGATAATTTAAGCGAATCGCAACTTGCGCACTGGCGCGCGCAACATGTTGGGTTTATTTTTCAATTTTATAACCTGATGCCCATGCTTGATGCAGCGCGCAATGTGGAATTACCGCTAATGCTTGCGCAGCTTTCTTCGGCTGAGCGCGAAGCGCGGGTGGCCAATGCGCTGAAACTGGTGGGGCTTTCCGATCGCGCTGGGCATTCGCCCAAAGAAATGTCGGGCGGCCAACAACAGCGCGTGGCAATTGCGCGCGCCATTGTGACCAACCCGCCGCTGCTGCTTGCCGATGAACCCACCGGCGACCTTGACCGCGCCACGGCCACTGAAATTCTGGAGATGTTAAAGCTGTTGAACCGCGAGCTGAACAAAACCATCGTGATGGTGACCCACGACCCGGAAGCCGCACGCTATGCCAAGCGCGTGCTGCACCTTGATAAAGGGCGCTTCATTGAAAAATCACTGGAGATGGCCGCATGAATTTCGCCACATTAATTCGCAAAAATCTGTTTCGCAAACGCGCCCGCACCGCGCTTTTGCTGGTGGCCACCTTTATGGCGTTTCTTATTTATGGCGTGCTTTCGGCCTTCAGTGTGGCCTTCAGCGCCGGGGTAAACCTCGCTTCGGCGAACCGGTTGGTGGTGGTGAATAAAATCAACTTCACGCAGCAAATGCCCATGGCCTATGTGAACCGCATTGCGGCAATGCAAAACGTGAAAGATATTTCCTATGCTGATTGGTTTGGCGGCTTTTTCCGCGAAGCGAAAAACGAAGTGATGACATTCGCGGTCGACCCGCAAACCTATTTGCAGGTGTTTTCGGAAATCACCTTAAGCGACGCGGAACGCCAAGCCTTCCTGAGTGATCGCAGCGGTATGTTGGTGGGCGATATGATGGCGCGCCGCATGGGCTGGAAAGTGGGTGATCGCATTCCGCTTTCAAGCGCGATTTATGTGAATACCGGCACGGGTGGGCGCACCTGGGATTTAACGATTCGCGGCATTTTCACCGGTTCGCGGCCAGAATTTGCTACGAATTTTGTGCTGTTCCAGCACCCGTATTTCAATGAAACGCGCGATATCGGAAAAGATACCGTAGGCTGGATGGTGCTACGCACCACCGATAGCAAATTCAACGAACAGGTGATTCAGGCGATTGATGCGCAGTTCGCTAACTCGCCCGATGAAACCGAAACCACCACCGAAGAAGCCTTCAACAAAGCCTTCCTCGAACAAATTGGCAGTATCAGCCTAATCATTAAATCGGTCACCGGTGCGGCATTTGCCACCATTCTCATGATTGTCGGCAACAGCATGTACCGCGCGATTACCGAGCGCACCAAAGAGATCGCCATCATGAAAACGCTGGGCTTCACCAGCCGCAGCATTTTTACGCTGGTACTGGCCGAATCGTTCGCGTTGGCGCTCATTGGCGGGTTGCTTGGGTTAGCCGCCGCCAGCGCTATGGTGTATGTGGTGGGGCCACTGATTGTTTCGATTCTGCCGGGCATGACCATGACATCCAGCACCGTGCTTAGCTCGATTGGCTTTATGCTGCTGCTTGGCGCGATTACCGGCGCGGTACCCGCATGGCAGGCCATGCGCAGCAATATCATCACCGGTTTGGGGAAAGCATCATGATGTTCACGCAACTGCGCACAGCGGCGCGTATTTCGCTGTTATCGTTACCACAACGCGTCTGGCTCTCGCTGGTCACGCTGTTATCGGTAGCGCTAGTGGTAAGTGTTTTGCTTGGGTTTTTGGCAATGGCGAATGGGTTTCGCATCACCGTGAAAAGCACCGGCTCAGAGTCGATTGCCATTGCGCAACGTAGCGGTTCGCAGGGCGAAATTACCAGCAATGTTTCGCTCGAACAGGTGCGGCTGCTGGCCGATGCGCCCGGTGTCGCACGCGACGCGGCAGGCAACGCCAACATCTCGCCGGAAATTTATGTGGTGGTCGATGGAATTAAGCGTTCCAGCAACACCCCGGCCAACTTGCCGCTGCGCGGCATTAGCACCACCGGTGTAACACTACGCGAAGGCATACGCATTACCGAAGGCCGCATGTTTACCCCCGGCAGCAACGAAATGGTGGTGGGGCGCAGTATTCTTTCCAGCTTTAAGGGGTTTGAACTGGGCAGCACCATTCGCCTCGGCACCGATGACTGGACAGTGGTGGGCATTTTCGATGCGGGCGGCTCGGTGTTTGAATCGGAATTATGGGCCGATTTAAATGTGGTGCAAAGCCTGTTTAACCGCCAAGCAGCGGTGCAGATTGTGCGGCTGGGATTAGCCGGGAACTCTGCCGAATCACTGGCCGCACTCAAGCGTTACAGCGAAGGCGAGCCGCGTCTGCAGCTCGATGTGCTTTCGGAAAAACAATATTTCGCCGAGCAATCATCGGCCACCGCCGATTTGATTTTTTACCTCGGCTGGCCACTGGGGATTGCTATGGCGCTTGGTGCGTTGGCGGGTGCCATGAACGCGATGTATAGTTCGGTCTCGAGCCGCACACGGGAAATTGTGACGCTGCGTATTATCGGCTTTTCGGGCAGCTCGGCGTTTATGGGAACACTCAGTGAATCGGTGGTGCTGGCGCTGCTGGGTGGCGTGCTGGGCAGTGCGCTGTGCTTTGTGTTTTTTGATGGCATGGCCGCCACCACACTGGGCAGCAGCTTCACACAAATTGTGTTCAAATTTGAACTCACACCCGATGTGATCGCCCAAGGCATGCTGATGGCGCTAGTGATCGGTATTGCTGGCGGCGTATTGCCTGCACGCAAAGCCGCGCGTATGCCGCTCACTGTGGTTACAGAAAGCTAACCGAGAAGGATTCATCATGGCACATTTTCTAGTGATTGCGGCAAGCAGCGGCATTGGGCAGGCCACCGTTGCACTGCTAAAAGAAGCAGGCCACAGCGTGGTAACCACCGCGCGTGACAGCGCAAAAATCACCCCCGATATCGTGCTTGATGCCACCGATTTTGATGCCGTGGACGGCGCATTCGCGCAGGCAGGTGCGCTTGATGGGGTGGTGAATTGTAGTGGTTCACTACTCCTGAAATCGGCGCACTTAACCAGCAAGGAACAGTATCAGGCGGTAATCGATGCCTCGCTTACCACTGCGTTTGCCACCGTGCGCGCCGCCGGTAAACATATGGGCAATGGCGGTTCGGTGGTGCTGGTATCTTCGGCGGCGGCGATGGCGGGGCTTGCCAACCACGAAGCGATTGCAGCCGCAAAAGCAGGCATTTTAGGGCTAACACTTTCGGCAGCGGCCACCTATGCGCCTGCCAATCTACGCATCAATGCGGTAGCGCCGGGGCTTACGCAAACGCCGCTTACCGCCAGCATCACCGGCAATGAAACGGCACGTAAATTTTCCGAAGCCATGCATGCACTTGGCCGGCTTGGTACCCCTGAAGATGTCGCGCGCGCGATTGTATTTTTACTCGATCCCGCCAATAGCTGGGTTACCGGGCAGGTGCTAGCGGTCGATGGTGGCCTTTCGCGCGTGCGGCCAAAAATGAAGGCATAACCTATGCCCAAGGGAATCAAGAAAGCGAATTTACCCAGCAAACCCTGTGCGCGCTGCGGCAAGCCTTTCGCCTGGCGCAAAAAATGGGAAAAAGTTTGGGAGCAGGTGAAATATTGCTCGGATGCCTGTAAGAAATAACCATGCAGCCTGCTGATATCACACGCGCAACACTACTCACCTATAGCGGCACCTTGCCGCTTATTGCATGCGTGATTGCCCGGTTGCTGCCGGTGGCGGGGGTAGATAGCACCGCTATCAGCACTGCTTACGGCGCGATTATTCTTTCGTTTTTGTGCGGCATTCACTGGGCAATTTATCTATTTCATGCCGAAACATGCCCGCGAAATTTGTTGTTCACCAGCAATGTGGTGGCACTTCTTGCATGGAGCGCGCTGCTGATAAGCAACCACACCACCGCCAGCGTTTTGCTGGCCATGTGTTTTATTTACATGCTGCTGCTCGATGTAAAACTTCGCGATGCAGATATTTTGCCCGCATGGTTTTACACCTTGCGCAGAAATGCCACCTTCATCGTGGTAGCATGTTTGGCAATGCTTGCGGGGCTAGCGTGAAACCGCGTATCGCGATTATTGGTGCGGGTATTTCCGGCCTGACGCTTGCCGGGCAATTGAAAGAACATGCCGATGTGGTGCTGTATGAAAAAGCACGTGGGGTAAGTGGGCGCATGAGCACGCGCTACGCCGAGCCGTTTTACTTTGATCATGGCACGCAATTTTTTACCGCCCGCACCCTCGAATTTCAGGCATTTCTGGCGCCCTACCTAGAGCGCGGTATTGTTACGCAGTGGCAGGGCGATATTGCGCAAATTCACGCAGGCAAAGCAGCAACCATGCGCACATGGCATGAACCGCATTTTGTGGCCAGCCCCAACATGAATGCGCTGTGCAAACTCATGGCCGAAGGCTGCAATCTGCGCTTAGGCACGGAGATAGCGCCGTTGGCAGAACGCCGCGCACATGCTTGGGTACTTTCGGATAAAGGCGGCCAGATGGTTGGAGAATATGATTGGGTAATTTCCACCGCGCCACCTGCGCAAACAGCCGCATTATTTGCCACCGCATTGCCTGCCGATGCTGCCATTCACCGGGTGCATATGCAAGGCTGCTATGCACTGATGCTGGGGGTGCAGGCGCGTTGGGAGAAGCCGTGGATCGCCGCCGAAATAGACGATAGCCCCATTCAGTGGGTAGCAATTAATTCCACAAAACCCGGCAGAAACGCAGATGTCACCTGCATTGTCGCGCATTCGCGCCATGATTGGGCCGATGCACATATGGATGATGATATGGCGCAAGCCCAAGCGTTTTTGCTGCAGCATGTGGAAGCAATAACCGGCCTGCGCGGTGATACAGCGGAATATCTTTCCACGCATCGCTGGAAATATGCGCTCACGGATGCGCCAGAGCCATCTGGCTCGTACCTGAATGCCGAACAACAGCTTGCCGCCACGGGGGATTGGTGCGCTGCTTCGCGCATTGAAGATGTGTGGGTTCAGGCAGTACGCTTAGCGAAAATGATCACGCAGCATGCCGCACCTTGAAAAAACAGATATTTAACCCCATCTATACTTTTGCAGCGCCGCGTATTGTTTCGCGGCAGCAAGGATAAAAAAATGAAAAAACGCACAGGCTGGATCATCGTTGGATTGGTTGCGATTGCCGCCGTAGCATGGGGGCCGATGGTGAGCAATGTTGAGCAGGCAAAATACACGGTGGTGGAGTCGCAGGGCGACATTCAAATTCGTGATTACTCGCCCATGATTGTCGCCGAAGCAGAAGTTTCCGGGGCGCGCAAAGAGGCCATTAGCAAGGGTTTCCGCATTATTGCCGATTATATTTTTGGCAATAATGCGCCCAAAGAAAACGTGGCCATGACCGCACCCGTCATTCAGCAGCCTGCCGAAAAAATCGCGATGACGGCGCCGGTGATACAAGAAGGCACTGGCAACCGCTGGAAGGTGCGTTTTGTGATGCCCGCCAGCTACACGATGGAAACACTACCCAAACCCAACAACGATGCCGTGACACTTAAAAAAGTTGAAGGAAAGCGTTTTGCGGTGATTCGTTTCTCCGGCACGGCAAGCGAAAGCAACCTGAAAAAAAATACCGATGCGCTGAGCACGTTTCTCAAGGAAAAGAAGCTGAGCGCAGTGTCTGGGGCCACCTATGCGTTTTTCAATCCGCCATGGACATTACCTTTCCTGCGCCGCAACGAAGTGATGGCGGAGATCGCGAAGTAAGTGATTCCCAACTAAAGGCGTGGGCACAAAGAGGTCGATATGCTCACGCAAAAAAACCAATCAATCATCGCGCCGACGAGCCGACTCAAAGCGCGATGCTTCATGATGAACACTTCAAACTACACCGAGGCGAAGCTGAGGGACTTTGAAGTGAATACATGGCGCACCCGAGACGATTCGCCCGCGTGCTACGCACGCTAGCCTAAGAGTTAGTTCGACATCGTCTAAGGGGGCGCTGGCGCACCCGAGACGATTCGAACGTCCGACCTTCGCCTTCGGAGGGCGACACTCTATCCAGCTGAGCTACGGGTGCGCAGGCACGCAGCCATAGCGCCAACAGGCGCAAAGGCCAAGAATTTAATGAAACGTCAGGCGCAAGATACCGGCGCGCTTAGAACTTCCAGCTGGTAACGACCGCAACGCGATTGTTGTTCGCTTCGTTTTTGGCGATGTTCGAACGCTTTGCAGTGTATTGGTACTGCAGCTGCGTAGAAATCCCATCGGGGAAGTTTTTGTTCAGCACGGCCGAATAGGTTTTTTGCTTATCGACACGGATAGGCACGCCACGACCACCGGCTTCGTAGTCGGTTTTCTTGAAGGCGTAACCAATCGCACCGGCCATTTCGTATGGAAGTTTGCGCGCATAGCCAATGCTGTAATCAAACGCATCTTTTTGCTTGGTCAGCGGTGTGGTGTTTTCTAAACGCCAGCCCGTACCCACAGCAAACGTATCTAGCTTGGTTGGCGAATACGCTAAGCCACCTTTATACACGCTTGCTTCCACGTTGGAGTTGGCGTTGCGAACAAAGTTCCGCGTTTCACGCGCGGCTTTCGCTTTCCACTTCAGCGATTTGATGATCTTGCCCGAAATACCGAACGAACCCGAATACACGTTCATCACGTGCGCATAATCACTTGATACACGACCATAGTTAACGGCGGGTGCCAGCGTGAGACCACCAAGGTAAGGCAACTTGAATTCAGGGCCACTGCTGAACGCTAAGGTGTAGCTTTCTTTTTTGCTGAATTCGCGCTCGACGCTTTGTGCATATGCGGCCTGGTTTTTCCACGAGAATACTTTGCTAAACTGGTAGGCATAGCCCAGATTGCCGCGCATGCTAAGGCGCTCGGAACGAATGCGCTTGCCGCGAATATTGCTGTTTGCGGCCTGTTTCGCGGCACGTACTGCTGCTGGTAGGGCTGCGATATCGTCTTCGTCTTCTTCATCCACCAGATCATCGATTTCATCTGGGTCAGCACCGGCATCAAGCAGCGCTTGGCGCAGATCGGCATCTTCGTCGAGTTCGTCCAGCGTTTCGCCGATCTCTTCATCATCGAGATCGAGTTCGCCGATCAAATCTTCTTCTTCCTCTTCCTCCTCGTCATCACCGCCTTCGGCTTTTACGCCTTTTGCTGAAATACCCGAAGATTTTTTGGCGCCGCCCGGTGCCGTTGGGCCGGTACCAGCGTTGCTATCGCTGCTCAAACCAATCCCTATGCTACCTTTCCAGGTGCCTTTGCTTTTTTCAGCAATGGGGGCTTTGATTTTAGGCTCTTTTGCCTCGGCACTGGCGACGCTGAGCGAAATCGCTCCCGCAAGAACCGTGGTGGCAAAGAAAAAATGACGAATCGCACGCATGGACATAAACTTACCGTATCTAAAAAATTGATTTCTGCCGACATCGCCTTTTTAACGGAAGATTGCAAGCGCGTAATGCACTAACGGCATCATTTTTGAGGATTTTTAACCACAGCCCGCCGATTTGCGCGCCACAACTGTTGCATTTTTGCACTAGGCCTTAGGCGGCGCGGTCACTGGTCATACGGACGAATAAATCTTCTAAATCGACCTCTTGCGTGCTGACATCACGAATCGCCAGCCCAAGCCCCTGCACGCGCGAGAGAATATCGCCCACCTGACTTTGGCTTGGCTGATACTGAATCACCAGTTTTCCCTGCTTTACGCTGGCCTGCAAATCGGCAAGCGCGCCCGGCACTTCAGTAAGCGGAGCGCTTAAGGTGAGAATAATTGCTTTGCTATCGACCCCCTGCATTAAATGCTCGGTGGTATCGTGGGCAATGACATTGCCGTGATGGATAATGGCGATATCGTCGCAGAGTTCTTCGGCTTCTTCCAGATAATGCGTGGTAAGCAAAATGGTGGTGCCGGCTTTGTTTAAGCGTTTGACATACTCCCATAGCTGGCGGCGCAGTTCCACATCGACCCCGGCGGTGGGTTCATCGAGCACCAACAATTTCGGCGCATGCACCAGCGCCTTGCCCACCAGCAAGCGCCTGCGCATACCGCCTGAAAGCCGGCGCGAAGGAACATCGGCCTTATCGGCCAGCCCCATGGCTTCAATAATTTCCTGCGTGCGGCGCTGTGCTTTGGGGATGCCATAATAGCCCGCGGTAATTTCAAGCGCCTGACGCACGGTAAAAAACGTATCGAGCACCAGTTCCTGTGGCACTACGCCAATCGATTGGCGGGCAGCGCGGGTGGCGGTATCAATGTCGTGCCCGCAAATTTCTACTGTGCCAGACGTTTTAATCACCAGCCCAGCCATAATGTTGATCAGCGTCGATTTCCCCGCGCCATTGGGCCCAAGCAGGCCAAAGAACGCGCCTTGCGGCACTTCCAGATTCACGCCCTTCAGCGCAATTTTCTCTTCGCCGGTTTTACCGCGATAGGTTTTTTTAAGGTCGGTGATGCGAATGGCTGCTGTCATTGTTTCGATATACGCTGGTTTTGCACCGAGGCAAAGGATTTTGCAGCACTATTCAGGAAACAATCCGTTCATGTTTCCGCCTATGCCCTAGTGCGATGTGGGCGCGCTGCTGGCGGGGCGGGTGGCAATTTGGCACGCGCGGCGCATTTCGGGGGTATCGTCACCCAGCGTAATGAAATTGCACAGGGTGCTATCGACCCATGCTTTGGCGATCTCGAAAAAACACTGGTCGCGCACGTAAATCGGAACGCGGCTTTCTGCATCCTCAAGTATGCATGCTGTATCAATAGCTAAACATGCCGTGGCTTGTGCGTGTTTATTTCCCGTATGCTGCAAGGGCAGCGTGGGGCACGCGCCTGCAAGTGCCGAAAACGGGAGTAACAGCACAGCACACAGGCTGAATCGGAACCATGATGGAAGCATACGCAGCAAGTTAATGAGGTTAGTCTTTTTTGACAAACGGATTATTGCTGACCTTGAGCTGCATGCGAATCGGCACGCCGGGCAAATCGAAATTTTCGCGCAGCCCGCGCACCAGATAACGCAGATACGCATCGGGGAATTCTTTTTCCATATTGCAGTGAAGTTGGAACGTGGGCGGGCGCGTTTTGATTTGCGTGATGTATTTGATTTTTATGCGCCTGCCCCGCACCAGTGGCGGCGAGTGGCGCGCCAACATATCTTCGAGCCAGCGGTTGAGGCCAGCGGTGGCCACACGCTTATTCCACACCGCATGGGTGGCCAGCGCCGCATCGAGCAATTCGTTTAACCCTTCAGCCTTGAGTGCCGAACACGGCACCAGCGATACCGATTCCAGCTGCGCCAAATGTTCGCCCAAAAGCAGGCGCAATTCTTCGAGATATTCTTTGCGTTTGGTTTTCACCAGATCCCATTTATTCAGGCCAATAATGCAGGCGCGGCCTTCGCGCTCGACCAGTGCAGCAATGGTGGCATCTTGTTTTTCAAGTGGTGCGGTCGCATCGAGCAGTACCACCACAATTTCGGCATATTGCACGGCGCGCAAACTATCGGCCACCGAGAGTTTTTCGAGTTTCTCCTGCACTTTGGCGCGCTTGCGAATACCAGCGGTATCCACCAGTTTCAGCGCCCTGCCCTTAAATTCAAATGGCAAACTGATCGAATCACGCGTGATGCCCGCTTCTGGCCCCACAAGCAGGCGATCTTCGCCGATGAGTGCATTGATAAGCGTGGATTTTCCGGCGTTCGGGCGACCCACAATGGCAATGGAAATCGGGCGATTGCCGTGTTCTTCTTCTTCGGATTCTTCGGATTCTTCACGCGCTATTTTTTTGCGCACGCGTTTGGGCAGTGGTGTGCTGCCCTGCATGAACATGCTCAGCGCATCGTACAGCTCGCCAAGCCCTTCGCCGTGCTCGGCGGAGATAAATGCTGTGTGTTCAAAGCCCAGCGCATAAATATCGCCCATCGCCATTTGCGCGGCGCGGCCTTCGGCCTTGTTGGCCACCAGCACCATCGGCTTGCCGCCAATGCGCACTTCGCGGGCAAAATGCTCATCGATCGGGGTAACACCCGCACGCACATCGACCAGAAATAACACAATATCGGCTTCGCGAATCGCTTCACGCGTTTGCTGCAGCATGCGCGATTCCAGTGCGCCGGCATTGGCTTGTTCCATACCGGCCGTATCGATCAGCGTGAAATCTAAATCGGCAAGCGATGCTTCCGCGTAGCGCCTGTCACGCGTGACACCGGGTTGATCATCGACCAGCGCTAAGCGCTTACCCACCAAGCGATTAAACAAGGTGGATTTACCAACATTTGGCCTGCCAATAATCGCGACTTTGGGCGGCATTAGCGGTACGCCTGCAAGGTGGCATTTTGCCGCACAAAAAATAACGTTTCACGCGCAATTACCGGCGAAGATGCGGCATCTTCACCTACCTCAAGCGCACCCAGTTTTTTGCCCGTATCGGCGCGGAAGC